>NZ_CAWNZT010000418.1:0-8925 GCF_963878965.1 Aeromonas sp. HMWF015
GTTTTTATCGGTTAAAGTGTGACTTGCGTTAACTTTTAATTCTGCCGCTTTAGTTAGTATTCTCACGCCGGTACATATTTTGAGATAACAACAGCGCCGGTCCCGCAAGCGGGATAACAATTTTATTTGTAACGAAGGAATATGGTTTATGGCTACCAAGAAGAAGACAGACCAGGATCTCCAACTGGATAAAGATCAGCTCAAGGCGAGTATCGTGCGTCACCTGCGTTCTACCTTGGGAACAAGCGAACAGAAAGCCTCTCCCGAAGCGTGGTGGAAAGCCACTGCTGCGGCTGTCAATGAACAGGTGTACGAGCGCCTGACCCGCACTCAGCAGACTCATTTCAAGAAAGATACTCGTGCGATTCACTATCTCTCTGCTGAATTCCTGATGGGACGATTGACTTCCAACAACCTGCACAACCTCTCCCTCTACAAGACTTGCGAAGAGGCGCTGGGCGAACTCGGTCTGGAACTGACCGACCTGTGCGAACAAGAGCCGGACATGGCACTTGGCAACGGCGGCTTGGGTCGTCTGGCTGCCTGCTTTATCGACTCGCTGGCCACTCTGAACTATCCGGCGGTTGGTTACGGTATCCACTACGAACACGGTCTGTTCCGTCAGGAAATTCAGGATGGTCGCCAGATTGAGCGCCCAGACTCCTGGCGTGAATATGGCAACCCCTGGGAGATCTGCCGTCCCGAGTCGGTGCAAGAAGTGCCGCTCTATGGCTACGTCGAGACCGTGTTTGGTGACAATGGCGGCCTGAAGAAGGTGTGGCACGCCGGTCGCAAGATTAAAGGGGTGCCTTGGGATATTCCGGTGGTCGGTTTTGGCGGTCACACCGTCAACATCCTGCGTTTGTGGGAATCCCGCGCCTCCGAGTTTTTCGACTGGGACGTGTTCAACGCCGGTGGTTACATCGACTCCCAGGCTGAGAAAGCCCAGGCCGAGACCATCTCCAAGGTGCTGTATCCGAACGATGAGACCTATGCAGGTAAAGAGCTGCGTCTGATCCAGCAGTACTTCTTCTGTGCTTGCTCCATCAAGGACATCATGCGCCGCTACAAGCGGGTCCATGGCAGTGACTTCAGCAACTTTGCCGCGCAAATTGCCATTCAGCTCAACGATACTCACCCGACTGTCGCCATCCCGGAACTGATGCGGGTGCTGGTTGACGAGGAAGATCTGAACTGGGATGCCGCTTGGGCCATCTGCTATCAGGTCTTCTCTTACACCAACCACACTCTGCTGCCGGAAGCGCTGGAGAAGTGGTCGGTCAGCCTGTTCGAGAAAGTACTGCCTCGCCATCTGGAGGTGATTTACGAGATCAACGCCCGCTTCCTGAACGAGTTGGTGGAGCCCAAGTGGCCGGGCAACGATGCCATCAAGGCCAAGCTTTCCATCATCGAAGAGGGAGCCGTGCGCAAGGTTCGCATGGGCAACCTGTGCGTCATCGGTTCGTCCAAAGTGAACGGTGTGGCCGAGATCCACTCCAAGCTGGTGAAGGAAGATCTCTTCCCCGAGTATGCCGAGCTGTGGCCGGAAAAAATGTGCAACGTGACCAACGGGGTAACCCCGCGTCGCTGGCTGCTGGCCTGCAACCCGGAGCTGGCGGGTCTCTACAACGAAGTGGTGGGCAAGGAGTGGCCGCTGCAACTGGACAAACTGCGTGGCGTGGTGAAGTTTGCCGACGACAAGGCGTTCCAGCAGCAGTTCATGACCATCAAGCGTCACAACAAAGAGAAGCTGGTCAAGGTCATCAAGGACGAAACCGGTATCGATGTCAGTGCCGAGGCGATCTTTGACGTTCAGATCAAGCGTCTGCACGAGTACAAGCGCCAGCAGCTGAACCTCATTCACATCATGGCACTCTATCGTCGTCTGCTGGCCAACCCGGACTATGACATGCATCCGCGCGTGTTTATCTTCGGCTCCAAAGCGGCGCCCGGTTACAAGCTGGCCAAAGACATCATCTATGCCATCAACAAGCTGGCGGATCGGGTCAACAACGATGCTCGTATCCAGGGCAAGCTGAAAGTGGTGTTCATGCCGAACTACCGCGTGAGTCTGGCCGAGAAGCTGATCCCGGCGGCAGATGTCTCCGAGCAGATCTCCACTGCAGGTTATGAAGCATCCGGTACCGGCAACATGAAGATGGCACTCAACGGTGCAATCACCATCGGGACGCTGGATGGAGCCAACATCGAGATCGCTGAAGAGGCGGGTGCCGAAAACTGTGCCATCTTCGGTCTGAACGTGGACGAAGTGAAGTCGCTGAAGGCGCGTGGTTACAACCCGTACGACTTCTACTATGCCAACTCCGAGCTCAAGGCCGTTCTGGACTGGTTTGATACCGACTACTTCACGCCGGGTCGTCCGGGTGAGCTGGCCTCCATCAAGCGCTCTTTGCTGGAAGGGGGAGACCCTTACCTGACCTTGGCGGACTTCCAGTCCTACTCGGATGCACACAAGCTGATCGATACCTGGTATCGGGATCCGGCACTGTGGGCGAAGAAGGCCATCATCAACTCGGCCACCATGGGTAAGTTCAACTCAGACCGTTCCATCCAGGACTATGTGGATCGGATCTGGGATCTGAAGGCCTGCAACATCGGCTAATCAGATTCATAAATGAGAAAACCCCCGCAATGCGGGGGTTTTTGTTTATTGGGGGGAGCTGGATCAGAGGATATCGCCAACGAAGTAGGCCAGCAGGGCGAGCAGCACGGTAAAGACCACGTTCAGAGCCATACCGGCTTTCATCATCTCCCTCTGGCGGATGTGGCCACTGGCAAAGACGATGGCATTGGGCGGCGTGGCGACCGGCAGCATAAAGGCACAGGAGGCACCGATAGCGATCAACACAGACATCACCACAGGTGATACACCCAGCGCCTCGGCGACACCGGCAAACAGGGGAACCAACAGTGCGGCGGTGGCGGTGTTGGAGACCAGCTCGGTCAGGAACACCACGAAGGCGGCCAGCATAAGCAACACGACAAAAATGTTGGCGTTGGAGAGTACGGCCGACAGATGGCTGGCCAGGAATGCGCTGGTACCAGTGGCCTTGAGAATGGCGCTCAGGGTCAGACCGCCGCCAAACAGCATCAGCACGCCCCAGTCGGTGTTCTGGTTGACGTCATCCCAGCTGGCGACACGGCTGACCACGATGGCCACGATGGCGCCCATGGCAATCAGGGTGTCGAGTTGCGGAATACCGCCAAAGGCGTTGGAGATGGGTTGTGAGCCGATCCAGAGCACAACGGTGGTCAGGAAGATTGCCAGCGTCACTTTACGCTCGCGGGTCCAGTTGATGGTGACATCCTGGATCTCGACGCGGTGGCTGAGACGCGGGCGGGTTACCAGATAGAGCAGGGCAATGCCGCAGGGCATCAGGATCAGCACGACTGGAACACCGAATTTCATCCAGTCAGTGAAGCCAATCCCCATCTGGGCGGCTGCGATGGCGTTGGGTGGGCTACCCACCAGGGTGCCGATGCCGCCGATACTGGCGCTGTAGGCGATCCCCAGCAATACGAAGACGAAGGTGGCGCGCTCTTTTTTGCTATCGAGGCGTGCCAGCATACCGATCGCCAGTGGCAGCATCATGGCGGTGGTAGCGGTGTTGCTGATCCACATCGACATGGCGGCTGTGATGGTAAAGAGCAGGATGACGCCCCAACCCAGATGACCATTGGCCAGGTGCATCACCTTGCCTGCCATCAGGGTATCCAGTCCCTGTTTTGAGAGGGCTGCCGCGAGGGCGAAACCGCCAAAAAAGAGGAACAGGATCGGGTTGGCAAAATCGGTGAGGGATTTGCTCATGTCAAACACCCCGAGCACGGTAGCCAGCAAGGGCACCAGCAGCGCGGTGATGGTGACGTGCAGTGCTTCGGTCAGCCAGAGGATGGCGATAAAGACCAGAATGCCCAGCCCCTCATTGACCATGGGGTCAAACGGGAGCCAGGCGAGCATGGCGCAAAGTAGCAAGACATCCAGGATGACGATCCCTGATTTGATGTCCAGCCAACGAGATGGAGCAGAGGGTACAGCTGATGTGTGCATAATGTTCTCTCGGTTAATTTATGGTTGTTTTTGTGTTGCTGAGATTACATCCATTCACTTGTTTGAAACAGACTCACATGTTGAAAATCAGCCTCTACTCACATACTCATTGATAAAAATGAGGAAATTAACACATAAATAAAACATGTGCGAAATATAAATCAAACATCCATGAACTGTTCCAGCCATTGCTTGAACATGCTCTTGGGCAAGGAGCCATTTATCTGGTTCACCAGTTTGCCCTGTTGGAAGACCATCAGGGTGGGGATGCTGCGAATGGCGTAACGGGCGGCAATGGTGCTCTGTTGCTCGGTATCGACTTTGGCAAAGCGCATCCGTGGTTCGAGTTCATGGGCAACCTCATGAAATACCGGAGCAAACTGCTGGCAGGGGCCGCACCAGCTGGCCCAGAAATCGACCACGACCGGGATATCTGAGTTGATCAGGGTATCGAAGTTATCCGCCTTCCCGAGGCAAGGGGTCTGGCTGAACAGGAGGGCTTTGCAGCGCCCGCATTTGGCAGATGTATCGATATGGGTAACGGGCAGGCGGTTCCTGGTAAAGCAGTGGCTACAATAAGTAGTGATAAATGACATAATTGGTTCCTTCTAAATCAGCTCTGGCCGGGGATATGATGAAAAGCCAGAATGAAGCAATCGCGAAACAATAGCGAAATATCAGAGCAATAACGGTAACACAGTGCCCAGCGGGAGTGGATAATTCCCCCAGGGTTCATTGCCTTACCGGATAATTCAGCGACCACCAGATGAGAGTCGAGACGGGATGAATAAAGGATCACGGAAAAACCGTGCTGTGCCTGGGCTGATTGTTGCCCTGCTGCTTGCCTTTTCGGGCTACTGCTGGCAGTCGCTCAGTCAGCAGCAGCAGGCCCACAACCTGAACGAAGCGGCCGAGGTGGTGCTGAACAGGATCAACGCCGATACCCTCTATCTGCTTGGGCGGGAGCAGGCCAATGACAGCAATGTCCAGCAGCGCCTGAACCAGTTATCCATCACCCTTGACGGTTTTGTACGGGAAGTCAGAAGCGATCCCGAGCTGGTGCAAGACGACCTTTCCCAGGCTCTGCTTGATGACATGGACAACTATCTGATGGCGCTGGCCAGGCTTCATGCCATTGAGATGGCTATCGAGTACCTCAATGCGCCCCTGCAGGCCCAGATTAAAAAGGTGCGGGGGATAAGCCCGTCAGACAGTGCGCTTCATCGCGACCTGGAGGAGTTGGCGCAACTGAGCAACTATCTGCAGCGCAGTTGGGACAAACGTGAACAGACTACGCTGGACCAGCTGCAACAGCAGTTGCAATCCCGTTATGGCAACTTGCCGGAGATCGCCACCCTGATCCGCCTGAGCAAGGAGATGAGCCAGCAGGTGATTGCTTATCACACCTTGCGTTACCAGCTCATCGACATGCATGTGATCGAGAGTCTGGTGCGCTGGAAACTCGACAAGCTGGAGCGCGCCTCCTCTTTGATGAACCGCTTCTATCTGATGGTGCTGTGCGGGGCTTTGATCTGCTTTGCGCTGGTGGCCTTCACCCTGTGGCGCCGCAACCAGAAGCTGAGCGAGTTGTCGCGCCAGACCGGCTTGCTGGCTCAGGCCAAAAGCGATTTTCTGGCCAACATGAGCCACGAGATCCGCACCCCCATGAATGCCATCATAGGTTTTAGCTCGCTGGCACTGCAGACCGAACTGGATCAGCAACAGCGGGACTATCTGGGCAAGATCAAATCCTCATCCGATACCCTGCTGCTGCTGATCAACGACATCCTTGATTTGACCAAGGTGGAGTCAGGCAAGCTGACGTTGGAGGAGATCGACTTCGATCTCAGCGAGCAGCTCGATTCGCTGGCGGGCATGTTTGCCGATCTGGCGGAGCGCAAACACGTGGAAGTGGTTATTCGCAAGTCACCGGAAGTGCCGGTCTTCTTGCGTGGGGATCCCTTGCGATTGGGACAAGTGCTGGTCAATCTGGTGAACAACGCCATCAAGTTTACCGAACGCGGTGAAGTCGAAGTCTGCATCGAGCTGGCCAATCCTCACCCAATGCGGATCCGCTTCAGTGTGCGCGATACCGGCATCGGTATTGCCGAAGAGAAGCAGACCCAACTGTTTCAGGCGTTTACCCAGCTGGAGGCGGGCAATACCCGAAAATATGGCGGCTCGGGACTCGGGCTCAATATCTCCCAGCGGCTGGTGGAGCTGATGGGGGGGCGGATCACCGTAGAGAGCAAGCCTGGCGTCGGCTCTCTGTTCAAGTTCGATATTCCGATGGCGCAGGCGGTCTACGGCGTGGCTGGACGGAAAGTCTTCTTCGAAAACCAGCCGCTGGTGATGGTGATGGATGACAACGAACTGGTGCTGGATCTGGCCCGGGACATTCTGACTCGGGCGGGAGTGCGAGTGCTGCCGGTTAACTCCCTTTCCCGCGCCCGTCAGCTGCTCCGTGAAGAGGGACCGAATCTGCGGTTGGCGATCCTCGACTGGCGCATGGGTCAGGAGGATGGGCTCGATCTGGCGCTGGAGATGTATCAGCACAGCCAGTGGCGGCGGATCCCCATCCTGATGATCAGCGCCTGGGCCAGAGAGGGGCTGCACGCCCGGATGGATAGCATGGGGCTGACCCATTTTCTGCCCAAACCGATGACCGAAAATGCCCTGCTGGCCAAGGTGGACGAACTGCTCAACGGTAGCTCCTACGAGCTCAACCTGCGCAAGGCCGAGGCTCAGGGGGATCAGCAACACTTCAAATCCCTGTTGCAGGGTACCCGAGTGCTGTTGGCGGAAGACAACCGGGTCAATCAGCAGCTCATCATCGAATATCTGCGGCGCGTCGATGCGGTAGTGTGTGTGGTCAGCAATGGTCGGGAGGCGGTGGAGCGGGTCGCCGAGCAGCCTTTTGACGTGATCCTGATGGATTTGCAGATGCCGGTGCTGGACGGACTCGATGCCACCCGCCAGATCCGCAAGATGGTCGACAAGCACGATGTGCCCATCATTGCCCTCACCGCCAGTGCCATGCCCGGTGACAAGGAGCGTTGTCTGGGGGTGGGGATGAATGGCTATGTCACCAAGCCGGTGAGCAAGCTGGATCTCTACAACAACCTGCTGCAGTGGGTAAAGCCGCAAGGGGTGGAGCAGGCGGGGATCATGGAGGTGAAACCGCCGGATATGATCGGGATCCTCGATCTGCAGGATGCACTCAAACGGCTGGAGCAGGACAAGGAGGCGTTGCAGATCCTGTTCAAGCTGTTCATGTCGGAGCACAAGGACGATCTGTGGGAGATCCGCTCCGCCCTGCGCCGTCAGCAACCCGAGGTGGCCAGCAAGCTGCTGCACACCCTCAAGGGGGTGTCGGCCAATATCTCGGCGGCCCGTCTGCAATTGGTGGCTGGCGAGCTGGAGTGGCGCCTGCGGCAAAACGAGGTGCTGAGCGAGACGGATCTGGAGCAGTTGCAACAGGTCTTTAGCCAGACCAGGGAAGAGGTGTCACACTTCCTGTTGACCGGTGAGCAGCATGAAAATTCGTATAATCCCTATTCATCAGGGGATGATCGCATGTCACAGTGAATTAAATAGTAATTATTCTCAACCATCCCGGTTCGGGATATGATGAGCTTTCGTTCGAATCGCCTCCAGCCGGAGGCGATTGTTTTCATTCTTCTATTTCTGCGTGGCTTCTCTGATGGCCGCTCCTTGGCGCGGTCACGGGCAGAGAGCGCTAAAGGTTGGTGGTGTGAGCGTATTTCTACGATTGAGCTGGTTTTTCAAGGAGCAGTGGCCCCGTTATCTGGCTGCCATCTCCCTGCTGCTGATGGTGGCCCTGTTGACCGTTATTCCGCCCAAAGTGGTGGGCTGGGTGGTGGATGGCATCACCAAGGGCGGTCTCGACAATGGTACCCTGATGCGCTATCTGGCGGGGCTGTTTGGTCTGGGTGTGCTGATTTATCTGCTGCGCTACGTCTGGCGGGTGATGCTGTTCGGTGCCTCTTACCGTCTGGCCTATGTGTTGCGCAATCGCCTGTTCAGTCATTTCACCCGGATGAGCCCAGATTTTTATCAGCGCCACCGTACTGGCGATTTGATGGCCCATGCCACCAATGACATTCAGGCTGTGGAGATGACCGCTGGCGAAGGGGTGCTGACTCTGGTGGACTCCATCATGGTCGGGGTATTGGTGCTCTCCATCATGTGCAGCCAGTACTCCTGGCAGTTGACGCTGGTCTCCTTGCTGCCGCTGCCGGTGATGGCCTATTTCATGAACCGCTTCGGCACCCAGATCTACACCCAGTTCAAGGCGGCGCAAGGGGCCTTCTCCAAGCTCAACAACAAGACCCAGGAGGCCCTTTCCGGCGTGCGAGTATTGAAATCCTATGCGGTTGAATCGCTGGAAGATGAAGGCTTTGCCGAGCTGACCAAACAGGCGGGGGAGCGCAATATGGCGGTGGCCCGCATCGATGCCAAATTCGATCCGGTCATCTATCTCTGTATCGGTTGCTCCTACTTCCTCGCGGTGGCGGGGGGCAGTGTGCTGGTGCTGAGCGATGAGCTGACTCTGGGTGAGCTCACCAGCTTCACCATGTACCTCGGCCAGCTGATCTGGCCGATGTTTGCCATCGCCTGGCTGTTCAACATCATCGAGCGGGGTAGCGCCGCCTACTCCCGTATCGAAAGCCTGCTTGGGGAGCGCAGCGATATCGAAGAGCCCGCCCAGCCGGCGGTGTTTACCTCAGCCTTTCCTTTGCAGATCAAAGAGGTGAGCTATCAACTCGAGCCGCGCACCCTGCTTGCGGATATCGACGTTACCCTCAAGCAAGGGGGGATGCTCGGGGTGGTGG
>NZ_CAWNZT010000419.1:0-3134 GCF_963878965.1 Aeromonas sp. HMWF015
CATCAATACAACCCCCGGCAACCAGACCCAGTAGACCTCGGAGAGGATTACCGCCTCACCTCGGGCGGTGAGATAGGCCTCCAGCTTGAAGGGGGCGACCCGGATCACCTGCCAGGGGGCGAAGAAACGCTCGTCACGCCACGGCCAGAACCAGCCAACCCCCTTGCCGCCGGTAGTGAGGGAATCGAGCAGGCTGTGGGAGAGCAGAGAGACCAGCAGAAACGCCCAGACGGTGGCGGCGCGGGCCCGAAATTGGCGGTGAAACAACATGGCCAGGGTGGGCAAGGCAAAGGCGAACAACAGGGAGTGGGTAAAGCCGCGGTGGCCAAAGACATGGCCGTAGGCAACCCCCAGTTTGAAGGCGAGCACATCGGCATCGGGCAGCATGGCGATGGCAACCCCAGCCAACAACAGGCGGGGCGGGATAATCCGGCTGCCAAGCCCGAGTCCAAGGCAGAGAGGGACGGCAGCGTGAGTGACTATGGTGGGCATAGGGTAAAGCTCCAACTGAAAACGTGAGGCTACCCTACCCCCGCTCGGTGAAGTGAAGGTGAAGTGCCCCTCTTATGTTGCTGTATTCCCCCTCGAATCCTTATCCATCAGCCATAAGAGGCGTCACACAGGAAAGCTGTTGCACGCGCTCCGAAGCAGGGGCCGAAATCCTGTGGTTTGTCCCTCTGTATTGGCTCGTTCGTTGTGTGTCGAACACAGGCCCAATCAGCGTTGGCACGTTAACTTGAAATGTTCATTTAACTGCGGCTGACATGCAGAACGGGATCGTGATAAGTAGTCTCTTCGGTTCACATCACAGGGACAGTGGCAGCGATGAATGTACCAAAAAGCGTCATGCGGATTGCGAGCGTTATCAGCCTTTGGTTAATGACAGGGTGCATGGCAGAGGCCGCCTCTGCGCAGCCGCAGCAAGAGCCGTACGCGCTGATCTATAACGGGCCGGTTTCTGATGGGGATAGCACCAGAGCGATTGCGGATGTGGTCAAGCAGGTGGGCTTGCCGGTCAGGTATCTCTCCAATATTGGGGAGCTGCCTGCAGAGCTCGATAATGCCAGGGTGTTTATCGTTGGCGGCACAGAGGACGATGTTGAGCCGCTCCTCAACGCCTTCACCGCGGACGCGCGTTCGGCATTAAAAACCTATTTGCAGAATGGTGGCCGCTACCTCGGGATCTGTGGGGGTGCCTTTGTGGCATCCGCCGGCTGGTCTGAAGAAGAAGGCTTTGTGCCGGCGCTGGCCCTTGTTCCTGCCACATCCGATGATTATGACGGCGACTTTAGCGCCAGGATCTTCCCGATCAGCTGGCTTGGTGAAGAGCGCCAGATGTATTACCAGGCCGGCCCGCAATTTACCCCGGTGCCAAGCCCAGAGCAGGTCAAGGTCATCGCCCATTTTCAAAACCATCAGATTGCCGCGCTGATCAGCTCATACGGCAAAGGCAAGGTGGCCCTCTCCGGGCCACACCCCGAAGCCCCTGAATCATGGAAAGCGAACGCGGTGGGCGGCGACAAGATGGGGTCGAATATTCATCTGGCTGCAGGACTCGTCAACGAGTTGCTCTCCGAAGAGCCCGTCACCCATTCGAAGTAGTCACATCCCTACGCCCCTGGATGTGACCCCATTGCTCGGCCCGGAAGTCAGGCCAGCCAATCGGCCGCAATCCATAAAAAAAACCACCGACCTGCAAAAGGTCGGTGGTTTTTTTATCGGTGGTAGATAACGGGTAGCCGATACGAAGCGTTCGCTACCTCAACTTTCGCCCGGGAGCGAGCACTACTCTTCCTGCTCCTCCGGTTGTCTCTCCTCACCCCGTATCTGTAGCAGCTCCTCGACCCTGGCTTGCCACTTGTCGTGGGCCTGTTTGCGCTCCTGCTGCATAAATGCTTCTCGCATGGTGTCGATTTTCTGGTCAAGTGTTTCCATCAGAGTGTCTCCTTGTGTGACCGCGTAAAGACTGGCTGACGGCGCGTTGGCCAACCTGCTCCCCTAATCTGACACCGCTAATGCCGTTACTGCCCAATCAAATAATCGATTGGAAGTAGGAAAACCAATCTAAAAATTCTTTTTCTTGTTTGTTCCACCACGCCAGCGCAAGGGAAACAGGCCGCTCAGAGCGGGATAATCCGGCACGCGGCCAACACATGATTGAGTGCAGTCGTCCCCCTTTTCAGGGGAATGGGGCGCCGTTGCCCCATCCGTCCAGTGCGGGGTACCGGCAGATTTTCGGCGTGTTGCTGTGCCCATGATCACACAGTCACAACTCTCGCCCTCCGCTCACCGCGCCCCCGCTTTTTATCATCTAGAGTTACCGGGCAGTCCAAAGCTGCTGATTTATCTACATTCGCCGCCAAGAGGGATCTTTTTTCATGACCGAGCATATCGATCTGCTACCTATCAACACGGATGATGAGCAGGACGCAGGCAACCGCTACCTCTACTACACCGAAGGGGACCTGGCCCGTATTCTTGCCAATCTGGAACAGCTGCGCCACGCGGTGTTTCCCGCCGCCATCGGAGAGAGTGAAACGGGCGCCACCGTGCCCCACAACTTTCCGTCCGTCTGTCTGGTGGGGCTGGGACGCTGCGGCTCCAACATAGCGCAGGATGTGGCCTCGCTGGTCTACAACGCCCGCAGCTTTTATCTCAATGAATTCAACAGTGAAGAGCAACGAAAGCGGGAGAAGGAGTTTGGTCCGGTGAGCTGGATCCGGCGCAACCTGCGACTGCCAAACAACGGGGCCCGGCCGGTCTTTCTGATCGAGCCCATGGTGATGCTGGGGGATCTGGACAAGGACATAGATGGCCGCATCCGCCACTCCAATCGCAGCGGCGAAGGTGGCTCCTTGCGTGACTACGCCAAGATGCGGGTGATGGACTTGTCGGAGATCCACGCGGGGGGCGCGGGTAACGCCCCCATCCTTGGCCAGTATCTGGCCAAGATCATCCTCAACAAGAGCCCTCACTACTTCGCCAACTCCGAGTGGCAGGCCATTCATACCTATCTGGTCGACTCCTGCGGCATCAAGGCCAACCAGTCCCGCCTCTATTTCTACATCTTCAGTGCCGGGGGCGGCACCGGCTCCGGCATGGCCTCCGAGTTCGGGCTGGCCCAGCAGTACTCC
>NZ_CAWNZT010000420.1:0-34038 GCF_963878965.1 Aeromonas sp. HMWF015
CTTCGTCAAAGAAGTGCTGTTGAGCTGACACCTCTACTCTTTTAGCCATACCATCCAACAGGAGCCCTTTTTGGACAGCATCTCAACGAGTACATTACTGATTGTTCTCGTTATCTTGATCCTTCTTTCCGCCTTTTTCTCCAGTGCCGAAACCGGCCTGATGTCCATCAACCGCTACAAGCTGCGGCATCTGGCACAGACCAAACACAAAGCCGCACGTCGCGTCGAGCAACTGCTCGCCCGCCCCGATCGCCTGCTGGGGCTGATCCTGATCGGCAACAATCTGGTCAATATCCTCGCCTCCGCCATCGCCACCATCGTCTGTATCCGGCTATTTGGTGATCTCGGGGTCGCCATCGCCACCTTCGGCCTGACCCTAGTGGTACTGGTATTCGGTGAAGTGACGCCAAAGACCCTGGCAGCCATGTTTCCGGAGAAGATCGCCTATCCCGCCTCCTGGATCCTCAAGGGGCTGATGGTGCCGCTCTCGCCGCTGGTCTGGCTGATCAACGGCATCACCAGCGGCCTGCTCAAGATGCTGAAGATCAATCCCAACAAGGATGACTCCCTCAACACCGAGGAGCTGCGCACCATAGTCAATGAGGCGGGTAACCTGATCCCCCAGCGTCATCAGGAGATGCTGTTGAGCATTCTGGATCTCGACAAGATGCTGGTCGAGGACATCATGGTGCCGCGCAGCGATATCTACGCCATCGACATCAACGATGACTGGAAGAGCATCCAGCGCCAGCTGGCCCACTGCGCTCACACCAAGATCCTCCTCTATCGCGATAATATCGACGACGTTGTCGGCTTTTTGCATGCGCGCGATGCCCTGCGGCTGGTAGCCAGGGACCAGTTCAACAAATCGAGTCTGTTGCGGGAAGTGGACGAGATCTACTTCATTCCGGAAGGAACGCCGCTCAACGTGCAGCTGGCCAAATTCCAGCGCAACAAGGAGCGAATTGGCCTGATCGTCGACGAATACGGCGATATTCAGGGGCTAATCACTCTGGACGACATTCTGGAAGAGATCGTCGGCGACTTCACCACCTCCATGACGCCAGCGCCGAGCGACGAGATCCACCCCCAGCCGGACGGCTCGTTTCTGGTAGAAGGCTCGGCAAGTGTGCGCGAGCTGAACAAGGAGATGAACTGGCATCTGCCCATCGATGGCCCGCGTACCCTCAACGGTCTGATCCTCGAATATCTGGAGGAGATCCCCCAGCCCAACATCGGGATCCGGTTGGCCGGTTATCCTATCGAGATCCTCGATGTGGAGAACAACATGGTCAAGATGGCACGGATCATGCCGGCATCGTACCGGGCGGAGTCGGATTCGCAAGATTGAAAAAGGGCTGCCAGTGGCAGCCCTTTTCTATTGCTCATCGTCATTGCTCATCCTCATCATCCGGCTCCAGCACCAGCGTCGGGATCAACTCGCCAAACACCCGTTGCAACTCGTCGCGGTTGGCCAGCAGGTCTTGCAGCGTATAGCTGTCCATCACCGCCAGAAACGCATCCATCGCTTCTTTCAGCGCACTCTTGAGCAGACAGACAGAGACGATGTGACAAGCGGGCGAGCCGCAGTCAATGCCGTCCAGATTGCCTTCCAGCGCCCTGATCACCTGCCCGATATTGATGGTGGCGGGATCGCAAGCCATGCGAATACCGCCATTCTTGCCCCGCTGGGATTGCAGATAGCCCAGCTTCACCAGCTGATTGACCACCTTCACCATGTGGTTGCGGGAAACGCCATACAGGGCCGATACCTTGGCAACGCTCGACAACTCCCCTTCCGGCAGGGTGGCAAGATAGAGCAGGGCTCTCAATCCAAAATCTGTATAACTGGTTAGTCTCATAAAACCTGATTAGCGCGATGCGAAAAGTGGAGTATTGATTCAAATCAAATAAACATCTAGGATGCCATTTATTAAATGACATTTTATATGTTCAATTAGAACGAGGCCCCTATGCTAGATCAAACCACCGTTGCCGTCATCAAAAGCACTATTCCGCTGCTCGAATCGGCAGGCCCTGCCCTCACCCAGCACTTCTACCAGCGGATGTTCAGCCATAACCCGGAGCTGAAAGATATCTTCAACCTGGCCCACCAACGCAGTGGCGGCCAGCCGCTGGCCCTGTTCAATGCAGTCGCCGCGTATGCCAAGAATATCGACAATCTGGGGGCACTCGCCGGTGCGGTCGAGCGGATTGCGCACAAACATACCGGATTCCTGATCCAGCCGGAACAATATCACATTGTAGGTAGTCATCTCTTGGCCACGCTCAAAGAATTGGGCGGAAGTGCGGTCACCGACGAGGTGCTGGAGGCATGGGGCAAGGCGTATGGCGTGCTGGCCGACATCTTCATCGGCCGCGAGCGGGAGATCTATCAGGAGAAGGCCAATCAGGATGGCGGCTGGCAAGGTACCCGCACCTTCATCATCAAGGAGAAGCGGGCCGAGAGCGCCCTCATCACCTCCTTCCTGCTGGCGCCGGAAGATGGCAAGCCGGTATTGACCTTCAAACCGGGCCAATACCTCAGCATCAAGCTGGTTCACCCCAAGCTGGAATATCAGGAAATCCGCCAGTACTCCCTCTCCGATGCCCCCAACGGGCAGGATTACCGCATCAGCGTCAAGCGTGAGCCGCAGGGTCAGGTCTCCAACCTGCTGCACGATCAGCTGCAGGCGGGTGACAAGATCGAAGTGATGCCTCCCACCGGCGATTTCTACCTGAAAGCCGACAGCCAGACCCCGGTGGTACTGCTCTCCGCCGGTGTCGGCGTGACACCGATGATGAGCATGCTCAAGCAGCTGCTGGCGAGCGGCCATCAGGCTGATATCACCTGGCTACACGCCTGCGAACAGGGTGCTGTACACGCCTTCCGGGAGGATATTCAGCAAAAATCCCGCCAGCATCCCAACTTGCTGAGCCGGGTCTGGTATCGGGAGCCGGAGGCCAGTGATGTGCAGGGTGAAGATTACGATCTGGCCGGCACCATGGATCTGACTGCCGTGAAGGAGCGCATCACGCCAGAGGCCCACTACTACTTCTGTGGCCCTGTCGGCTTCATGCAGGAGATCAAGCGGCAGCTGCTGGCGGCTGGGGTGCCAGCGGGACAGCTCCATTACGAAGTTTTTGGCCCCCATCAAGATCTCTAAGGCGCGGGCAGCCATATAACAGAGGGAGGTTCCGGCCTGTCATGGCACGGCGGCTGGAACCGGACCCACAGGTGCAGACCTGTGGGTCATTTTTTTGGATCAGTGCATCGCCTTGGCGCGGGCCACCACGTTGGCCGGCATCCGGTTGCCAAGACGGCTGAGCAGAGTCGCCGCCTTCTGGTGCAGCGCCTTGTCACCGATGACGGAACCATGGAGCCAGCGATAGGCGTCCTCATAATCGAGCGGACTGCCCATCCCCTGCAACAGCATCTCGACCCACTCGATGCGAGCCCGCAGAAAACCGAGGCTGGCCGCCTCGCGCATCAGGGTCTCGGCTCGCACCAAATCCTTCTGCACCAAAGTTCCTTTCCAGTAGTAGCGACCCAGTTGCTCCAGCGCCGGCGCCAACCCCTGATTGGCAGCCTCCCACATATATTGCACCCCGAGCTCGGCATTGGATTTGGTGCAGACACCCCACGCCAGCATATCCCCCCAGAGGAATTGATAGGCCGGGATCTTCATCACCGAGGCGCGCGCTTCGATATCCTGAGTCAGCTGACAGCGATCCTGCTTCACCTGAGTGAGGTGGCGCCCCTGCTCAATCCAGTTGAGCAGCTCGTCCTGACGATAGAGCGGCACCGCCTGCAACTCGCCTGCGGCCAGAGGTGCGGGAGGCGCAACCACAGCAGCAGGTTCCGCCGGTTTTGGCAGCGGCGTGGCCCCCTCGCCACTGCTGGCAACGGGTGTGACCGGCTCAGCCGGAAGCAAGACGGGGACTGCCTCAGAGGGCGCTGGCGTAGCAGCAGAGACAGGGGCCGCCACCGCAGCACTGCTTGCGGTCGGTGCCGATGCAGTTGCTGCAGGCGCATCACTCGATACGGCAGCCGATACCGCCTCGGCACCATAGAGGGGCGCGGTGAATGCACCGACAAGAACGAGAAGAGTAAGGGGTTTCATCATAAGGATCTCCTGCTGCACTCTGTTATCGGCACCAACCCCCATCCCCTTAGCCTGCCGGGCGGCTCTCATCAATACAAAAGGGAGCCGAAGCTCCCTTGTTGGCACGGTTGACCCGCTTACTTGACGAAATCGACCCCCAGCTGGATATCGGCTTTCAGGGTAGCCAGCATGCCTTCCATCGCTTCCTGCTCGAACGCGCTCAGCTTGCCGTAATCCAGTACGGTTTCGACGCCGTTCTTGCCCAGCAGTACAGGCTGTGCGAAGAAGGTGGCGTGCTCGCCGTTGCCTTCCACATAGGCGCACTCAACAACGTTGGCTTCGCCCTGCAGACCCTTGATGAGGGAGAGACCGAAACGGCAAGCCGCCTGCCCCATGGAGAGGGTCGCAGAACCGCCACCGGCCTTGGCTTCAACCACTTCGGTACCGGCATTCTGGATGCGCTTGGTCATGGCAGCCACTTCTTCAGCAGTGAAGGAGGCACCTTCAATCTGGGAGAGCAGCGGCAGAATGGTGACGCCACTGTGACCACCGATCACATTGACGCGAACCTTGTCGATGTTCAACCCTTTGGCAGCGGCCACGAAGGTCTCGGCGCGGATCACGTCCAGGGTGGTGACACCGAACAGGCGACGCTTGTCATAGACACCGGCTTTCTTCAGCACTTCAGCGGCGATAGCCACAGTGGTGTTGACCGGGTTGGTGATGATGCCGATCAGTGCTTTCGGGCAAGTGGCCGCGCACTTCTCGACCAGATTCTTGACGATACCGGCGTTGATATTGAACAGGTCGGAGCGATCCATCCCCGGCTTGCGTGCCACACCGGCGGAGATCAGCACCACATCGGCCCCAACCAGCGCAGGAGTCGGATCTTCACCGCAGAAGCCCTTGATGGCGACGTCGGTAGGAATATGACTGAGGTCAACGGCCACACCCGGGGTGACCGGGGCGATGTCATACAGGCTCAGCTCGGAGCCGGCCGGCAGACGGTTTTTCAACAGCAGAGCGAGGGCTTGACCGATGCCACCAGCGGCACCCAGAACGGCAACTTTCATGATCAACTCCATGTTTAAGCGTAGGTTTAAGGTTGTTTGTTGTTGTGCGCCCAACCTTAATGGATCCCCCCATAAAAAACAATCTGATAACAGTTGCAGTCACGGGTTCTGTGAGCCACGAAACATGCGGGAGCAAAAATTGGAGGGAAATACAAAAAGTTGGAGGAGAAGCACAGTTTTTCTGCACTTCTCCTTACCATAAAGAGGTAGATTTGAAGGTCTCAGGATTGGAATGCCAGCGCCCGTTTTTCACACCAGCGAAAACCAATTGTTAACAATCCGTTCATCGCCAGATAAAGCCCGCCTGCCACCCCGAACACCGCCAGGGTATCGTAGGTCTGGGCGTTCAACCCCTGCGCCAGCCCCATGATGTCCATGATGGTGATGGTACTGGCGAGGGAGCTCCCCTTGAGCACCAGGATCACCTCGTTGGAGTAGGCAGGCACCAGATGACGGGCAGCATGACGCACCTTCATCCAGAGGGTCTGACGACCGTTAAAACCGAGCGCCCGGCACGCTTCCACCTCACCGGCCGGGATGGCATCGAGCGCCCCCTTGAACAACCGGGTGGAGTAGGCCGCCGTGTTGAGACCCAGCGCCAGCACGGCGCAGAACCAGGGCTGCTTGAGCAGCGGCCAGAGCGGGCTGGCTTTCAGCCACTCGAACTGGCCCGGCCCATAGTAAATCAGGAAGATCTGAATGAGCAGCGGCGTACCGGTAAAGAGCAGCACCCACAGCTGCACCAGCTGGGTCGCCACCGGCAGGCGCAGCTCCAGCACCCAGGTCATCAGGGCCGCCAGCACAATTCCGAGCAGCAGGCTGAACAGGGTCAGCTCCAGCGTGGTGACCAGACCGCCCAGCAACGTAACGAGATACTCTTGCATCAGTTAGCCTCCGTAGCGGCGGGTGTAGCGGGCAGCGAGCCCGAGGCCGTACTCGCTCACCAGACTGATAGCCAGATAGATGAGGGCGGCGGCAGCATACCAGGTGAACGGCTCATAGGTACTGGCCGAGGCCATCTGCGCCTGACGCATCATCTCGTTGACCCCGATCAGCGACACCAGCGCGGTGTCTTTCAGCAGCACCAGCCACTGGTTGCCGAGACCCGGCAAGGCGTGGCGCCACGCCTGAGGCAACACGATACGAAAGAAGATGTGGCTCTTGCCAAGCCCCAGCGCCAGCGCCGCCAGCCGTTGACCTGAAGGCACCGCATTGAGCGCCGCCCGCAGGGTCTGGGTCGCATAGCTGGCGAACAGAAGGGAGAGCGCCAGCACGCCACAGGCGAACGGGCTGAACTCCACATACTCGCCAGTGATGAGGAACAGCACCTGGGTCGAGCCGAAGTAGATGAACAGCACCACCAGCAACTCGGGCAGGCCACGGATCAGCGTGGTCAGGGTGGCCACCGGCCACACCATCGCACGCTTCTTGCTGAGCTCGGCGGCACTGAACGCCAGTGCCAATACCATGCCCCCGACCAGTGATGCCAAGGCCAGCCCGAGGGTCATCCAGGCTGCATCCAACAACAGGCTCAACATGGCTTACTGCGCGAAGTATTTGTCGAAGATTTTCTGATAGGTGCCGTTGGCCTTGATCTCGGCCAGCCCCTTGTTCAGCTGGGTCAGCAGCTCCTGATTGCCCTTGGCGACCGCGATGCCAAAGCCGGTACCGAAGTACTTGGCATCGGTCACTGGCGTACCCACCACCGCATACTCCTTGTGCTGCTTCAGCCAGTCGGCAGCAACGGCGGTATCGGCAAAGACACCGTCGGTACGGCCATTCATCATGTCGAGGAAGGCGCTCTGGTAGCTGGCGTACGGCACGGTCAGCAGACCCTTGCTCACCCAGTTATCCACCAGATAGGACTGGTGAGAGGTACCGTTCTGCACACCGACAGTCTTGTCGACCATATCTTCCGGCCCCTTGAAAGCCCCTTTCTTGGCGACGAATACTGCCGAGTTCTCGTAGTAGATGTCGGAGAAGTCGACCTGAGCGGAGCGCTCCGGGGTCACGTCCATGGCGGCGATGGCGGCATCGTAGCGACGGAATTTGAGGCTGGGGATCAGGCTGTCAAAGGCCTGGTTATGGAAGCTGCACTCCAGCTTGGCCTGCTCGCAGATGGCGCGCGCCAGATCGATGTCAAAACCCTGAAACTCGTTCTTGTCATCCAGGTATTCGAACGGCGCGTAGGTGGCCTCGGTGGCGAACTTGATCTCTTTGGCCATGACGGAGGTACTCAACAGGCCCATGGCAGCAACCAACAACAGACTCTTTTTCATGACAGCTTCCTTATCGATTCAATATCAATGCATCAAGAATTCGGCAAACCGGCTGGTTTGCGGGGATTGGAAAATGGCAGCGGTGCCGGATTCGATGATCCGCCCCTTCTCCAGATAAATCACCTGGCTGGCCACCTTGCGGGCAAAGTCGACCTCGTGGGTCACCACCACCTGGGTAATGCCGGTCTGGCTCAGGTTGCGGATGATCTCGGCCACCTCCTTGGTGATCTCGGGATCGAGGGCAGCTGTCGGCTCGTCAAACAGCAGCACTTCCGGGTCCATCATCAGGGTACGGGCAATGGCCACCCGCTGCTGCTGACCGCCGGAGAGACGGGCAGGCCAGGCATCGCGCTTGTCGGCCAGTTGCAGCTGGGCCAGCAGGTAGGCCCCCTTCTCGATGGCGGCCTCCTTGCTCATGCCGAGCACCTTGACCGGCGCTTCAATCAGATTCTCCATCACAGTGAGATGTGGCCAGAGATTGTACTGCTGGAACACCATCCCCACCTTGCGGCGCAGCAGTTGGGACTGGCGGTTGAATTCGGCAGCAGAGAGGGAGTTCGGGAAAGAAAATTCACTTTCTCCAATCCGCAGAACACCCGCATCCGGGGTATCCAGCAGGTTCATCATCCGTAGCAGGGAACTCTTGCCAGCACCGCTCGGGCCCAGCAACACCAAGGTTTCACCGGGGGATGTCCGAAAGCTGACCTGTTGCAGAACCGGCACCTTGTGCCAGGACTTCTCGATACCTATTAATTCAATACCCATACAGCCCAATTGAATAAGTTTTCAAAATTTCATCCCGATTCTATCCCTAATAAAGGTTGATGCAAGCCATTTTTGAATCAATATGCAGAACAAGCGCCGCTTCCTTGCAAAAAACGGCATATGAATGCAAAATGGCCCCGCTGTTCGTATCTGCCGCCTGTATCGCACAGGCCGCCACACCTCCTCATTCGTGAGACCAAGATGAAACACAACGACAAGCAAGAAAAACTGGCCAAGGCCTTTAAAGCCTTGCTGAAAGAAGAGCGCTTTGGCTCCCAGGCAGAAATCGTCACCGCCCTGCAAGAGCTGGGCTTCGAGAACATCAACCAGTCCAAGGTATCGCGCATGCTGAGCCGCTTCGGCGCCGTTCGCACTCGCAACGCCAAGATGGAGATGGTCTACTGCCTGCCGGTGGAACTGGGCGTGCCCACCACCTCCAGCCCGCTCAAGAATCTGGTACTGGACGTCGATCACAACGGTGCACTGGTGGTGATCCACACCAGCCCGGGCGCAGCCCAGCTGATCGCCCGCCTGCTCGACTCCCTCGGCAAGGCAGAGGGGATCCTCGGTACCATCGCCGGTGATGACACCATCTTCATCACCCCGACCAGCGACACCGATATCGAAGAGCTCTACCTCTCCGCCCTCGAGCTGTTCGAACAGACTCCGTAATGGCCGCCACCGCGTCATAGCGGTCACGCCAGAACGAAAAATCCCGGCCACAAGGCCGGGATTTTTGTTTTCTGCAGCTTCGTCAGGCGGGCTTATTTGCCCTGCGCCATCAGAAAACCCTCCGATGGGGCGAAGAAAGCCGCGCCGGTCACCGCCCTGGTGAAGCGCAGCAGGTGGTCGAAGTGGCTGCCCTCCCCTTTGTACATGCTGGCCAGCATGGCGTTGAAGTGCTGCGGAGTACGGCAGCAGGAGATGAAGTAGAGCCCCTGCTCGGTCATGGTGCCCCAGGGCATGCTCTGGCGCAGGATCTCCATGGACTCCCCTTTCGGAGTCTTGAGGTTGACCCGTTTGATGTGGGCGGTCAGCGGCTTGGCGGCAGACTCATACTCGATGTTGTCGGGCTTGGTGCGACCGATAATGTCTTCCTGCTCTTTTTGCGCCAGCTTCTCCCAGTCGCTCATGGCGTGGACCCAGCGCTGGACATGAATGTAGGAGCCACCGGCAAACTCGCCCTCGACCAGCAGTGCCACTTCGGCACGGTGCTCATCCTGCGGGTTCTCGGTACCGTCGACGAAACCGGTCAGGTCGCGGCAATCCAGATTGCGGAAACCGCGCACCTCTTCGGCCAGCTCTACCAGTCCGGCCAGCAATGCCATCACACGGTGACCGGCGTGGTGCAGCACATCCACCCGATCGGCGCGCAGCTGAATAAAGAGATCAAACGGGGTGTTGGGCGCTTCCTGACCGTTGGCGGATTGCGCCATAAAGCTGCGGAACTGGGGTGGACGGGCGGCAGGGTAGAGACCATCCCAGGCATCGGCGCCAACGGCAACCAGACCGCTGAAACCGGCATCGGGGAAATCGGCGGCGACCGCCTGCCACAGGGCGGGCAACTTGGCCAGACGGCCGACCAGTTCGGCGGCATCGCCGGTACGATTGAACATCAGATAGAGGGCGTGCAGATTCGGCTCTGCGCAGATCCCGGCTTGGGCTTTCATATATCTCTCCCCTGAGTAGGCGTTAGCGTTACGGGCTATTTGCGTTGCGCGATTATAAACCAGAGTGGATCCAGTTCTTTGATTTCACGACGATATCACGCGTTCAGGGCAAAGGGTCAAACAACACCAGCCCATGGGGGGCAACCTTGATCCGTGCCCGCATCCCATCAAGAGGCTCGCCAATGCTCGCCTCCAGCTGCAGTTCGCCACACTCGAACAGCACCCGGCAGTGGTGACCGAGGAACTGCTGCTCCACCACCTTGAGCTCGCCATCTGCGGCGCTCTCCAGCAGCAGTTGCTGGGGTCGAAGCATCAGCTGCAACTGCTCACCCACTGCGCGGCCATGGGGCTCGCTGCCACAAATGACCCCGAGCGCCGTCTGTACGCAGTGGCTGTCCACCACCTCGGCAGCCAGATAGTTGACCCCGCCGAGAAACTCCGCCACGAAGCGGTTTTGCGGGCGGCGATAGAGCTGCTCCGGCTGGCCCACCTGCTCGATATGACCGGCGCGAAACAGCGCCAGCCGATCGGCGAAGGCGAACGCCTCCTCCTTGCTGTGGCTGACGAAGATGGCGCCAATCCCCTGCTGCTTGAGCAGGGCGCGGATCTCGAGGATCAGCTTCATACGCACCTGGGTATCGATGTTGGAGAAGGGCTCATCCAGCAGCATCAGCCGTGGCTTGCACACCAGCGCCCGGGCGATGGCTACCCGCTGCTGCTGGCCGCCGGAGAGCTGGTGAGGATAACGATCCCCCAGCCCCTGCAGATTGACCAGCGCAAGCGCTTCGTCCACCTGCTGCTGGCGGGCACTGCGGTCGAGTTTGGTCAGCCCGAAACCGACGTTGTCGGCCACCGTCAGGTGGGGAAAGAGGGCGTAATCCTGAAAGATCATGCCGATGTTGCGCGCCTCGGGCGGCACGCTGGCACCCGGCCCGTCGAGCAGGGTATCGCCGAGGCGAATAGAGCCCTCTGCCAACGACAGCAGCCCGGCGATGGCCTTGAGCAACGTGGTTTTGCCGCAGCCACTGGCTCCCAGCAGGCAGACGATCTCGTTGTCTGCCACCGTCAGGGAGAGCTGCTCCAGCACATTGCGGCCGTTGTAACGGCAGCTGACATTTTCAACCTGCAAACAGGACAAGGCTGACTTCCTCTCGTTTCTGGCGGTGCACTGCCTTTTTCAGCACACCGCATGCAATTTCATTGACCGATGTGGCGACTCAGTGGCCCGGACTGTCCAGACTGCGGTTGACCCAGATCAGCGGCAACAGCCCCACCAGCACGATGACGATGGCCCCCAGCGCGCCGCGCTCCAGCATCTCGTCCGACACGAACTGGTAGACGTGAGTCGCCAGGGTATCGAAGTTGAACGGCCGCAGCAGCAGGGCGGCGGGCAGCTCCTTCATGGATTCGATGAACACCAGCATGGCGCCGGCAAACAGGCCGCGCCGCACCAGCGGCAGGTGCACCCGCCGCAGCATGGCACCATCCCCTTGCCCCAGGGAGCGGGCCGCCATGTCGAGGCTGGGGGAGATCTTGCCCATGCTGCTCTCCACCGAGCCGATGGCGATGGCCACGAAGCGCACCAGATAACCGAACACGATGGCGGTGATGGTGCCGGTCAGCAGCAAGCCCGGGCCTTGACGCCCGAGCCACTCGGCCAGATCGTTGATGGCAAAGTCGAGGGCGGTGAGCGGCACCAGCACCCCGATGGCGAGCACGGTACCCGGCATGGCGTAACCCATGGCGGCGATGCGCAGCGGCAGCAGACTCTTTATCCCGCCATCGAGGCGGCGGAAGAAGCCGAGCAACAGGGCAATCCCCATCGCCAGCAGAGCTGTCAGCGCCGAGATAGCTAAGCTGTTGCCGGCGAAGCGGACGAACTCCGGCGTCCACGACAATTCGAAGTAGCGCACCCCGTAGTCGAGCAAGATGACGAACGGCAGGCCGAAACCGGCCAGCACCAGCCCCCAGCACCAGAAAGCGGCCAGAGCGCGACTCATCCCCTTGAGCGGATAGCGCAGCGGCTGCTCATGGCCCATGGACTTCTGGAACACCTGCTGCCGACTGCGCGAGCGGCGCTCCAGCGCGATCAACAGCACCACAGCCAGCAACATCAGGCAGGAGAGTTTAGCCGCGGTGGCCAGACTGCCATAGCCGAGCCAGGTGTCATAGACCGCCGTAGTCAGGGTGTTGATGGCAAAGAAGTGGACGGTGGCAAAATCTGCCAGCGTCTCCATGGCCACCAGCGATACCGCCACCATGATGGCGGGGCGCGCCAGCGGCAGACTGAGGCGGCGAAAGCTCTGCCACGGGGTACAGCCGAGCAGGCGGCTGGAGTGGATCAGGCTGACCGACTGCTCGAGAAAAGAGGCGCGGGTTAGCAGATAGACATAGGGGAACAGCACCAGCGCCAGCACCCAGGCGGCGCCACCAAGGGAGCGAACGGCCGGAAACCAGTAATCGGCCGGACTGTTCCAGCCAAAGAGTGCTCGCAATCCGGCCTGCAGCGGGCCCGAGTAGTCGAGCAGGTCGGTATAGACGTAGGCGACGATATAGGAGGGCATGGCCATTGGCAGCATCAAGGCCCACTGCAGGGCACGGCGCCCCGGCACCTGACACATGGCCACCAGCCAGGCGGTAGGCACGCCAAACAGCAAGCTGAGCAATACTACGCCGACCACCAGCCCCAGGGTATTGCCCAGATAGTCGAGCAGCACGGTATCGGCGAGGTGGCGAAACAGCTCCCCCTCAGCCGAGAAGGCAGAGAAAAGCAGGGCTATAACCGGTAAACCCAGCAGCAGGGCGGTGGCCCAGCTGCCGGTCATCCATCCAAAATTTTTCATGAGACCACAGATGTTGATGGGGCCGTTGGCCCCATCTGATTACAAGTCGAACTTCACTTCATCCAGCAACTGCAAGGCGTCCTTGCGGTGCTTGGCGTAATCGCTGACCGGTAGTGCGTCAGACTTGAAACTGCCCCAGGACTTGACCATGGCGGAAGGCTCGACCCCGGCCTTGACCGGATACTCGGCATTCACGTCCGCATACATGTGCTGGGCGGTGTCGCCAGCCAGAAACTCCATCAGCTTCTGGGCGGCTTCTTTATTCTTGGCATACTTGGTCATGGCCACGCCGCTCACGTTGACGTGGGCACCGCGATCAGCCTGGTTCGGGAAGTTGATATAGACCGCATCCGCCCAGGACTTCTGCGCAGGATCTTTCAACATGGCGCCCAGATAGTAGCTGTTGCCGAGCGACACGTCACAGATACCATCCTTGATCGCCTTGACCTGATCCCGGTCGTTGCCCTGCGGTTTGCGCGCCAGGTTGGCCTTGACCCCTTCCAGCCAGGTTTTGGTTTCGGCCATGCCGTGATGGGCAATCATGGAGGAGACCAGCGCCACATTGTACTCATGCTTGCCGCTGCGGGTGCAGATTTTCCCTTTGAATTCCGGCTTGGCCAGATCTTCGTAGCTGATGGTCTCCAGCTTGCCGAGGCGATCCTTGCTGGAGTAGATAGCGCGTACCCGGGTGGTCAGAGCGAACCAGCGGTTCTCCGGATCACGATAGATGGAGGGGATGTTCTCCTGCAGGATCTTGCTATCCACCGGCTGCACCAGCCCCTTGTCCACCAGATCGGTCAGACGGCTGATATCGACGGTCAGCATCAGGTCGGCCGGAGAGAGTTTGCCTTCCCGCTCCAGACGCTCGTTCAACCCCTCTTTGGCGAACACCACGTTCACCTTGATGCCAGATTCCTTCTCGAACTGCTGGATGATGGGCTTGATCAGCTCATCCTGCCGGTTGGAGTAGACATTCACTTCCCCGGCCGCCAATGCCGACTGAGCTGCCAACGCAGAGAAAGCCAGTGCCAACATCTTCATTTTCATCATCCATTCCTTGATTAGCTATACAGAGTGATAACGATTTCCGTTTGCATTCTGCATACATCTTATAAGCGGATCAAGAAAGCTCGCCGTCGCCACATCACATATTTAATCGCCCATAAATGAAAAGGGCCGGATGGAATCCCATTCGGCCTCTTCTGAGCAAAACGTTATGTTGATCAGGCTTCAATAAGCGCTCACTCCATCGGGATTCCCCGAGATCGGGAGGTCAACAGATCTGTACGTCACTGATGCGGTTCATCACAGCGCCTCGTCGTCACTCTCGCCGGTGCGGATGCGCACCGCTTGCAGCAAGTCGTAGACAAAAATCTTGCCGTCGCCGATCTTGCCGGTATAGGCCGCCTTGCAGATCGCCTCGATCACCCCTTCCACGTTATCATCGGCGGTAGCAATCTCCAGCTTCACCTTGGGCAGGAAGTCGACCTGATACTCGGCTCCCCGGTATAATTCGGTGTGTCCCTTCTGGCGGCCAAATCCCTTGACCTCGGACACGGTCAGCCCTTCCCCCCCCAGGTTGGCAATAGCCTCGCGGACATCGTCCAACTTGAACGGTTTGATAATCGCACTAATCAGCTTCATCTGGTTGCTCCCAATCCATGGTGTGTCATGAATCGGGTTTCAATTCTTATGCCAAGTATTTTTATTGTTTTATTTCATATAGATAGAGTTTAATGTCGGCGCCATTCGCCAGGTACATCCCCATAACTGGCCAGCACGCCCCATAATGAGGCACCATGCTGCAGCGGTCAGCAGGTATGCACCAAACAAGAGCAAAACAGCATGTTAGTTATCTCCAACAGCGTCACAATTCCTTGGCATGAGCTGCAATTTCAGACCATGCGGGCACAGGGCAACGGTGGACAACACGTCAACAAGACCGACTCCGCCGTCTGGTTGCGCTTCGATTACCGCAACTCTCCCAGCCTGACGCCCCTCTACAAGGAGGGTCTCGACAAGCTGAGCGACAGCCGGGTACACGATGGCTTTATCCTGATCCGGGTCGAGAGCCATCGCAGCCAGGACATGAACCGCAAGGAGGCGATGAGTCGTCTGGTGGAGTTGCTGAAGAAAGCAGCCTGGCGCCCCAAGGCCCGCCATGCCACCAAGCCGACCCGCAGCTCCCAGCGCAAACGGGTCGATGCCAAGAAACGCAAGGGGGATATCAAGTCCGCCCGCGGCAAACCGGTTCTGGACTGAGCCAGCCCCCAAAGGATGTCAGCCGATGAGATACAGCTTTTGCGACAGTGCCCGTGGCCCCCTGCTGGTCGCCATCGATCAGGATGGCCTGCGCCACGTGGAGTTCATGCACGGGGAGCGGCCCGTCATGCCGCAAACTGACTGGCAACGGGATGACAAGGCGTTGGCCCCCTATCTTGCCCAGTTCAACGCCTATTTCGCCGGAAAATTGCAGCAGTTCGATCTGCCCATGGCAGCGAAGGGCACCCCGTTCCAGCAAACGGTGTGGAATGCTTTGTGCGATATCCCCTATAGCGAGACCGTGAGCTATCTCGAGATTGCCCAGGCTATCGGCAATCCCAAGGCAGTGCGGGCGGTGGGCGCCGCCAACGGCCGCAATCCGCTGAGCATCATAGTACCCTGCCATCGGGTGATCGGACGCAGCGGCGATCTGACCGGCTATGCTGGCGGCATTCCCATCAAGCGCTGGTTGCTGGAACTGGAACAGACAGGCACAGCATTCGAGCTGGCCCCATGACACGATGACCGCCCCGGAGAGGGACGGGGCAATATCGCAACCAGAATGAAAAGGCTTTCAGCCAGTGGCCACGCTTTGCTGACAAGATGAACAGAAAATGAAGAATCGCCTCAGAACTACTTCAGATTGAGCTTGGCATGATGGCTCCATACTTGAATGGCACGGCTCATTCGCTGATTCAAGTAGCACCCATGTGACGCTTCCAATCTGTCTTTTTCCCCGCGCCTCCTCTGAGGCGCTTTTTTTGTGCCGACACAACAGGGCACCACCCAAGCTGAATGGCCTGAACGCCACAAAATCTGCGCCCGCCCAAAAACCAAGAGGCGAAGGATCATCCTTCGCCTCTGACGTAACAACTGGCTACTCGCTCTGGGGCAGGAACTGCAGTTCCGGCGCCGAGGAGGTCAGCACATCGGCGCAATAATCCCAGGTCGAGATGCGATAGTGCTGCAGATCTTCATCCAGATGCAGACCGTCCGACTCCTGATGGAACCAGCTGGCAAAACGGGATGGGGTGATGAGCTGGATCTGCTCTTCGATGGTGTGACTATCCTTCCCCTCGGCCAGATCGCAATCTTCGATAACCCGCAGGGCGTAGATATGGCGAAAATAGACCCGGCAGAGGATTTGCGGGGGCAGATCGATGCTGCGGGCCCGCCCCAGCATGATGGTCAGAGAGTCGCTCCAGAGATCCTGATGCAGCTCGGCCACAACCAGACCGGGCGGTAGCTGGCGGGACGGAGCCCAAGGGACGGCAACCTGCCGAATGGCATTTTTCTGTTCCATATTCACCTCACGACAACTCGCTCCCTGTCTTGAGTCTATCTCAACCACATAGTCCCGGCGAAGACAATCGATGGACAATAAAAACGGCAATAAAAAAGCCGACGTATCAAACGTCGGCGAATAAAAAGTGCTTACAACAGAGGATTCACATATTCAGACCCACGGGTCGAAAGATTGGTTCCCTCTTTTTGTAATTAATTTTCGGCGCGTTTAAACATCAGGGTATTGGCGTCCGACTCTTCCGGTACGAAGTAGTAGCCCTCGGCGTTGAAACCGGTCAGCTGCTCCACCTCGGTCAGACGGTGCTTGATGATGTGGCGAGCCATCATGCCGCGCGCCTTCTTGGCGTAGAAGCTGATGATCTTGAACTGGCCGTTCTTCTCATCCTTGAACACCGGTGTGACAATCCGCCCTTTCAGGCTCTTGGGCCGAACCGACTTGAAATACTCGTCGGAGGCCAGATTGATCAGCACCTCATCCCCCTGCGCTGCCAGCGCGTCGTTGAGATGGTGAGTGATCACCTCGCCCCAGAACTGGTAGAGATCCTTGCCTCGGCTATTGTCGAGCCTGGTCCCCATCTCCAGTCGATAGGGCATCATCAGGTCGAGGGGGCGAAGCACGCCGTAGAGGCCGGAGAGCATCCGCAGGTGCGCCTGAGCGAAGTCAAAATCGGCCTCGCTAAAATCCTCCACCGCCAATCCGGTGTAGACATCCCCCTTGAAGGCCAGCAGCGCCTGACGGGCGTTGGCGGGGGTAAAATCTGGCTGCCAATCGGCAAAACGGGCGGCATTGAGACCGGCCAACTTGTCGCTGATCTTCATCAGTGTGGCGATCTGGTCCGGGCTCAGTTGGCGGGCCCGGCTAATCAGTTCGGCGGAGTGATCCAGCAGCTCGGGTTGGGTGAAACGGGGTGTCACCAGCGGTGACTCGTAATCCAGCGTCTTGGCCGGGGAAACCACAATCAGCATAACGTTCCTTTATGGCGAGGGGCCGAACGGCAGAGCGGCCCCATGATTCATTCATCCAGCGTCACATTGTCCAGCGTACCGGTGCCGAGCCGCTCGCGACCGGAGAGCTTGATCAGCAGTCGCAGGTCGTTGGCCGAGTCGGCGTGGGCGAGGGCCTCACTGTAGCCAATCTGGCCGGCGCAGAACAGGCTGAAAAGCGCCTGATCGAAGGTCTGCATACCCAGCTCGGTGGATTTGGTCATCACCTCCTTGAGGCGATGCATCTCTCCCTTGCGGATAATGTCGGTGATGAGCGGGGTATTGAGCAGGATCTCGAACGCAGCGCAGCGCCGCTTGCCATCCATACTCGGCACCAGCTGCTGGGCGACGATGGCCTTGAGGTTGAAAGAGAGATCGAACAGGAACTGGCGGTGTTTGTCTTGAGGCACCAGATGGAGGATGCGATCAAGCGCCTGGTTGGCATTGTTGGCATGCAAAGTGGCGAGACAAAGGTGTCCCGTCTCGGCGAACTGCAGGGCAAATTCCATGGTCTCCTGACTTCGGATCTCGCCGATCAGGATCACGTCCGGCGCCTGACGCAGCGAGCTTTTTAGCGCCACATCGAACGACTCGGTGTCGATCCCCACCTCTCGCTGGGTCACCAGACTGCGACCATGCTGATGGACGAACTCCACCGGATCTTCCACCGTCAGAATGTGACCATCGGCATGCTGGTTGCGATAGCCGATCATCGCCGCCTGGGTAGTCGATTTGCCCGCCCCGGTGGCGCCGACAAACAGCACCAGCCCCCGCTTGGCCATCGCCACCTCTTGCAGGATCTTGGGGAGCTGCAGATCTTCAAAGGTGGGAATGCGGGTCTCGATACGCCGCACCACCATGCCGGGCAGCTCCTGCTGCCAGAAGGCGCTGACCCGAAAACGACCAAGCGCCTCGCGATAGATCGCGTAGTTGGCCTCCTTGGTGCGGATATAGCGCTCGAAGTGATCGCTGCTGAGGGTATCCCTGACCAGCGTTAGCGCCCCCTTCTTGTCGAGCGCTTCGCCCCCCAGCGACACCAGATGGCCATTTACCTTGAGGGTGGGCGGCGAGCCCACCGTCACAAACAGATCCGATCCCTTTCGCTCGACCAGCTCGCTCAGCAGATCATCCAGATTCATCATCTATCCCTCCCTGGGTGCGAGTCTCTTAAATACTGTTGGGATCAACAGCCTTGGCCTTGGCATCGAGGGATGCCACCACGCCGCGACTCACCAGCTGCTTGAGGCTCTGATCCATGGTCTGCATACCGTGGGTCATCCCGGTCTGGATCACCGAGTAGAGCTGGGCGATCTTGTCCTCCCGAATGAGGTTACGCACCGCCGGAATGCCCATCATGATCTCGTGAGCCGCCACCCGGCCGCCGCCAATACGCTTGAGCAGTGTCTGGGAGATAACCGCCCGCAGGGATTCGGAGAGCATGGAGCGCACCATGTCTTTCTCTGCGCCAGGAAAGACGTCGATGATACGGTCGATGGTCTTGGCCGCCGACGAGGTGTGCAGGGTGCCAAACACCAGGTGGCCGGTTTCGGCGGCGGTCATGGCCAGACAGATGGTCTCAAGGTCACGCATCTCGCCCACCAGAATGATGTCCGGGTCTTCCCGCAGTGCCGAGCGCAGGGCGTTGCTGAAGCTCTTGGTATCTCGATGCACTTCCCGCTGGTTCACCAGACAGCGCTTGTTCTCGTGGACGAATTCGATGGGGTCTTCGATGGTGAGGATGTGGTGATGGAAGTTCTCGTTGATGTAATTGACCATGGCCGCCAGGGTGGTCGACTTACCCGAGCCGGTCGGGCCGGTCACCAACACCAGACCCCTCGGGAACTCAGCGATCTTGCGGAAGATCTCCGGCGCATCGAGATCCTCGAGGCTCAGCACAGTGCTGGGGATGGTACGAAATACCGCGCCCGAGCCACGCGCCTGCTGGAAGGCGTTAACCCGGAAACGGGCCAGATTGGGCACCTCGAACGAGAAGTCGACCTCGAAGTTCTCCTCCAGCTCCTTGCGCTGATGGTCGTTCATGATGTCGTAAATGAGGCCATGCACTTCCCGGTGTTCCAGGGCGGGCAAATTGATCTTGCGAACCTCACCATCAACCCTGATCATCGGGGGAACCCCGGCCGAGAGGTGTAGATCCGAGGCTTTATGCTTTACACTGAAAGCCAATAACTCTGTGATATCCATAGACTTGTCATTCTCCCATCACAAGATCACTAACGAAATATGAACCAGATTGCCCAGCACCTGTTTCAGGTAAAGGAACGTATTGCCCAGGCCGCCGAACGGGCGAGCCGCAACCTGCAGCAGATCCGCCTGCTGGCCGTGAGCAAGACCAAGCCGGTCGAGGCCATCATGGCCGCCCATGCCGCAGGTCAGCGCTGCTTTGGCGAATCCTACGCCCAAGAAGCGGCGACCAAGATCGATACCTTGCGCCAGCAGCCGGAATATTGCGACATAGAGTGGCACTTTATCGGCCCTTTGCAATCGAACAAATCCAAACTGGTCGCCGAACGGTTTAATTGGGTGCAGAGCGTGGATCGGGACAAGCTGATCGACCGCCTCAACAACCAGCGCCCAACTACAATGGCACCGCTAAATGTTTGTCTGCAAATCAATATTAGCGGAGAGAGCAGCAAATCCGGAACGTCGGAACAAGAGATTTTCCGCCTTGCCGAGCTGGTCTCCCACAGTGAGCGACTGGTGCTGCGGGGGCTGATGGCCATTCCCGAACACACCAGTGACGAGCGCGTGCTGGCCGCCCAAATGACCCGTATGCAGACTCTGTTCACCGAGCTTGCGCGACAATACCCCACGGTGGATACCCTCTCGATGGGGATGACCGAAGATCTCGAACTGGCCATCGCCCACGGCAGCACCATGGTGCGGGTCGGCACCGCCATCTTCGGCGCCCGTGACTACTCATAGGCAAGGCCAGCGGATAACCCATACGTCCGCCTCTTGCCGCGACTTCATCAACAGGAGCGTTTGATGGAACACCGAATTCTGGCGTCAGGTGGTGCAGGCAGCGCCAGCCCCGCCGCGACCCCATGTGCAACAGGAGCATCTGATGCAGCATAGAACGCTGGCCTTTATCGGCGCGGGCAACATGAGCCGCAGCATCATCGCCGGACTGGTCAAGGCGGGTTATCCCGCCGGGCAGATCACGGCCGCCAACCCCAGTCTGCCCAAGCTGGAGACGCTGGCGAGGGAACATGGCATTCGCATCACCCAGAGTAATGCCGAGGCGGCCCGAGGCGCCGAAGTGATCGTGCTGGCGGTCAAGCCGCAGCTGATGGCCGGCATGCTGGCAGCACTGGTTGAAGAGCTGGGCTCCCTTGAAGGCAAGCTGCTCATCTCCATCGCGGCTGGCATCAAGGTGGCGCGCCTTGGCGAGATGGCCGGTGGCCACGACCGCATCATCCGCACCATGCCCAATACCCCGGCCCTGCTGGGTCTGGGCATGACCGGCCTCTACGCACCCGAGCATATAGCCGCCAGCGATCGCGAGTTTGCCGAGCAGATGATGCAGGCGGTCGGCAAGACCCTCTGGGTGGGTCAAGAGTCTGGCATCAACGGCGTCATCGCCGCGGCGGGCAGTGCCCCGGCCTACTTCTTCCTCTTTATGCAGGCCATCGCCGAAGAGGCAGAGGCGATGGGCTTCTCGCCCGAGCAGGCACGCCTGCTGGTGCAGCAGACCGCGCTGGGCGCAGCTGCTATGGTGGAGCAGAACCCCGAGCTGGCGCTGCAAACCCTGCGTGAACAGGTGACCAGCAAGGGCGGCACCACTGCCGAAGCCATCAACACCTTCCAACAGCAGGGGCTGATGCCGCTGACTGCACAAGCCATGCAGGCGGCCGTCGCTCGTGCCACCGAAATGGAAACCCTCTTCTAACAGGAGCCCAGATGAACACTGCTTACTTTCTGATTAACACCGCTTTCGATCTCTACCTGATGGTGATCCTGCTGCGCGTCTGGCTGCAGTGGGCCCGCGCCGACTTCTACAACCCGATGAGCCAGATGGTGGTCAAGCTGACCAATCCGCTGGTGATCCCGCTGCGCCGCGTTATCCCGGGCTTTGGCGGCATAGACCTCGCCTCCGTGGTGCTGGCGCTGGCCATCGCCTTCGCCAAGCTGGCCCTGCTCAAGAGCATGAACGTACTGCTGGCGGACTGGCTCAGCATCAGCCTGTTTGCCGCGCTGACCGTGCTGAAGAAAGCGGGCTCGATGATCTTCTGGGTACTGCTGATCCGCGCCATCCTGAGCTGGGTCAGCCAGGGCCGCAACCCCATCGAATACGTGATGCATCAGCTGACCGAGCCGTTCCTCGCCCCTATCCGCCGCGTACTGCCGGCACTGGGCGGACTGGATCTCTCGGTGCTGGTCGCCTTTATCGGCCTGCAAGCCATCAACTATCTGCTGGGTGACCTGTTCGGCCAGCTGTGGTGGATGATTTGATGCCAGCCGTCCTGCAACAAGGGGATGAACTGGTACTGCATCTGGTGATCCAGCCCAAGGCGAGTCGGGATCAGATCATCGGATTGCATGGCGAAGAGTTGAAAGTGGCCATCACGGCGCCGCCGTCGATGGCCAAGCCAACAGCCATCTGATCAAGTTTCTGGCCAAGCAGTTCAAGGTGGCCAAGGGACAGATCACCATAGTGCGGGGCGAGCTGGGGCGACACAAAACCGTCACCATCGACAGCCCCAAACAGTTGCCGCAAGAAGTGAGTGCACTGCTGAATGACACGCAAGGCTGAATGAATTGGCCTGCGCCAACCGTAGATATGAGAGGGATGACAGATGAAAACAGCCTGGATGAGTAGCCTGCTGGCACTGCTGATGACCCTGCCGCTCAAGGCAGAACAGATGAAGGAACTGGGGCCCTGGCTGGTGCACTACAACGCCTTCAACTCCAGCTTCCTTACACCAGAGGTCGCCAAGGCGTATGGACTGGAGCGCAGCCGCTACAACGCCATCATCAATATCGCGGTACAGGACAAGCAGAAAGTGGCGCAAGCCGTGGGGATCACCGGTGAGGCCAAGAACCTGACCGGCACCATCCGCACCCTGAACTTTCAGGAGGTAAAAGAGGGCGATGCCATCTACTATCTGGCGACCCTCCCCTACCGCAACGAAGATACCTATCAGTTCACCCTGAAGATCATGGGCGGTGGGCAGCAACAGAATCTCAGCTTCCAGCAGACCTTCTACGTCGACTGAGCACCAACAAGAAGCCCCGACCAAGGTCGGGGCTTCATTTTATCCATATGACAAGGGCGCCATCAGGGCGCCCTTGTTACATCTATTCCGTACCGCGACTGTTACAGGGCGAGGAACAGACCGGCCAGACAGGCGCTCATCAGGTTCGCCAGCACGCCGGAGAGAATGGCGCGCATGCCGTAACGGGCGATGAAGGATTTGCGCTCCGGCACCATGGAGCCCAGACCGCCGATCAGGATCGCCATGGAGGAGATGTTGGCAAAGCCGCACAGGGCGAAGGTCACGATGGCCTTGCTCGACTCGCTCAGGGTCTGATCCTGCACCAGACCGATAAAGGCGACAAACTCGTTGACCACGATCTTGGTGCCGATCAGGGCGCCAGCGGCTTGCGCCTGATCCCAGGGCACACCGATCAGCCAGGAGACGGGGGCAAACAGCCAGCCCAGAATGATCTGGAAGCTCAGATCCAGCCCTACCAGACCGCCAGCCCAGCCGAGCAGACCATTGAGCATGGCGATCACGCCAACGAAGGCCAGCAGGGTGGCACCGACCGCCACCGCAATATTGAGGCCAGACATGGCGCCATCGGCCGCCGCTTCAATCACGTTGGTGGCGCGGGGGATCTCCACATCCTGATGGTGATCGACCTCTTCAGCTCCCGGCGGCACCAGGATTTTGGCCATCGCCAGACCGGCAGGGGCCGACATGAAGGCCGCAGCGATCAGGTATTTCAGCTCAACCCCGAGGCTGGCATAGCCCACCAGGGTGCCACCGGCGACAGAGGCGAGACCACAGCTCATCACAGCGAAGAACTGGGAATCGGACATCTTGGAGAGGTAGGGTTTGACCACCAGCGGCGCTTCCACCATGCCGACGAAGATGTTGGCGGTCGCGGAGAGGCTCTCGGCACGGCCGGTGCCCAGCAATTTCTGCAAGCCACCACCCAGCAGGGCGATCACCCGCGGCATGATGCCGATGTGGTAGAGGATGGCGATCACCGCAGAGAAGAAGATGATGACCGGCAATACGTTGAAGGCAAAGATGAAGCCCAGCTTGAACTTGGCCAGATCACCGAACAGGAAGGCGATCCCCTCCTGACCATAACCGATCACGCTGCTTACGCTCTCACTGACCCCGTTCAGCACGTGCTGACCGGCAGGCAGCCAGAGCACCAGACCGGCAAACATGACTTGCAGACAGAGGGCAAGACCAACTGTTCGCAATGGGATACGACGACGATTATCAGAGCAGATGACGGCAAGCGCCAGGATACTCAGGATGCCGAGCAGGGCAATCATAGGGACTCCATCAGGTGGGGCAAAAGATGGGCGCGGATTCTGCGCCTCTGACCCCGTCACTGCAAGTCCGCTTGGTTACAACCCTGTTAGAAAAAACGTTTGCACGATATCGGTTGCGCCAACTGGCTGATTTGGTTCGGTTTTAGTATCAGGAGAAATCGAGAGTTCTTAAATGGAAACAATCATTCCTCACCGCCGGACAATTTACCCCCGAGCCAGGGGGCCAGTCGCTGCTCCCAATAGGGTTCGGGGCCAAAGCGGGCCTTGAGGAAATCGATGAAGAGACGGATCTTGGGATCCAGATGTTCGCGCCGGGCATAAACGGCGTGTACCGCCATCTGCTGGTTCGGTCGCCACCCTGGCAACACCGGGATTAGCTTGCCGCTCTGTAACTCCTTGTCCAGCAAGTAGTTGGCGATATAGGCGATGCCGAGCCCGGCCAGTGCCGCATCCCGCACCGCCTCCGCCATATCCACCCGATAGTTGCCCGCCACCTGCACCGTCTGGCGCTCCTTGCCCTGGCGAAACGACCACTGGTGATAGCGCCGCTCCCGACTCTGGTAAGTGATGCAGTTGTGCTGGGCCAGATCCTTGGGATGAAGTGGCGTGCCGTGGCTCAGCAGGTAATCCGGCGAAGCCGCCACCACGAAGCCGATGTCTGCCAGCCGCTGTCCCACCAGCCCTTCCGGCTTGTCCTCATAGGTGGTGAGCCAGAGATCCAACCCCTCATCCACCAGATTGGTTCTATGGTCGAACAGCGAGACCTCCAGCTCCAGCTCGGGATAGCGATCCTGAAACGCCTTGAGATGAGGAATGACGTGCAGACGACCAAATGATTGGCCCACCCCGAGATGGAGCACGCCACTCACCTTGCCACGCCGCTCGGCGATCATGGAGTCCGCCTCCTGCGCCACCGCCACCAGCGCATGGCAGTGACGGGCATACTCCTGACCCAGCTCGGTCAGGACGAAGCGGCGGGGGGTGCGCTGGACCAGCTGGGCACCGAGGGTGGTCTCCAGCAGCGCCAGCTGCTTGCTGATATGGGATTTGGAGACCCCGAGACGACGGGCGGCGGCAGAGATCCCCTGCTCGCGCACCAGCGCATCGAAGATCACCATTTGAGGAAGACGTTGCAGCACAAGATAACCGGATTGAGTGGCGGGAGCCCATTATTCCAGAGCCGCCCGCCAAGGGGTAGGGTCAGAGCCCCAGCGCCCGGGTGATCTGCAGTTTGAGGGGGTCGTCAGCCGGATTCTGGTTGGCGCCGTAGCTGGCGATCAGCTTGCCATCGCGCCCCACCAGATACTTGTGGAAGTTCCAGTTCGGCTCATCCCCATCAGCGGCCGCCGCCAGCCCCTTGAACAGTGGCACAGCATCGGAGCCCCGCACCGCTACCCGATTGAACATGGGGAAGGTGACGCCATAGTCACGGCGACACACCTCGGCGGTCTTGGTCTCGTTGCCCGCCTCCTGCCAGAAGTCGTTGGAGGGGAAGCCCAGAATAATCAGCCCTTTATCCTTGTAGCTCTGGTAGAGCTTCTCCAGATCGCGGAACTGGCCGCTGTAGCCGCAGTAGGAGGCGGTATTGACTACCAGTACCACCTTGCCCTCGGTCAGCTGACAGAGGTTGTGGCGCTGGGCATTGTTGAGCTCCCGCATCTCCACATTGAAATAATCGGGGCACGCCGCAGAGGCCGCACCGGCCACCAATAACAGCAACAGAGTGAACCATTTCATCGCCAAGACTCCTTTTGTTTTGTCCATCATACGCGGTTACCAGAGCCGCAGTTCACTCTCAATGCAATGGAATGCCGGTCAGCCAGCCGTGGCCCCAGAACACCAGCAGCGCGGTGGCAGCCAGGCCCGCCCCGACGCTGATGCCGGTGCCCGTCCAGTTGGCCGCCGGGCGGGGATATCGCTGCCAGTCCCGCACCGAAATCCAGACCATGCTCACCAGCGCCCACAGCCCGATGCCGCCAAACAACACCAGAGAGCGCGCCTCGCTGTTGACCAGCAGATGGGCCACCGCCCAGAGCAGGGTACCGAGCAGTTGGGGATGCACCAGCCAGCGGCGCAGATGGTTGGGCCCCTGGCCGGAGAAGAAGAGGATCAGCGCAAAGGGCATCATCACCGTCATGGTCATCGGCCCCCACTCCGGCAGGAAGTAGAGCGGCAGCGAGCTGGCCGAGCGCCAACCGGCAATGATGCAGGCGATGGCGACAAACACCAGCAGAGAGAAGAGCCCCTTGTAGCGATTCTCACCCAGCCGCTCGCGCAGTCGTGCCCGATGGGCCACCGCAAAACAGGGGTAGAGATGGATCAGGATAAACAGCGCAACCCCCAGGGTCAGCAGGAACATGAGTCTCTCCTTGTACTTGGTACGACCACTATGCCGTAAAGGGAGATTTGCGCCTATCAAAACCGCGCTTACCCATGGAGTCAAACGTGTGGCAAGACAAAGGAACGGAAAGAAAAGAGCCGATCACGATGGATCGGCAAATAAGTGCCAGGGCAGTCAGACATCTCGCGGGATGGGAGATGCCCCAAACGGGGATATTGAGTGGCCGATGGGGCGCATCGGCCGAACCGGATCAGCCCTTGAGCTGATAGAGTGCCGCGACGTTGCGCGCAGTGAGTTGAATGTTTGTGCTGGCGCTCTCCAGCGCCTCCGGCAGAGACATGGCGCGGTTGACCACGGCGAATACCGCGTCCAGCCCGTGATCGTGTACCACACCGCAATCGTCGGTCAGGCAACCGGAGATACCGATCACCGGCTTGCCGAACTGCTTGGCGCAACGTGCGACACCGATTGGCGTCTTGCCGTGGATGGTCTGGCTGTCGATGCGCCCTTCACCGGTGATGACCAGATCCGCATCGGCCACTTCCTCGGCCAGTTTCAGCGCTTCGATGACGATCTGGATGCCGGGCTTGAGCTCGGCACCAAGCAGACCGACCAGCGCGGCCCCCATGCCACCGGCAGCGCCCGCCCCCGGAATATCCTTCACCTGCTTGCCAAGGGCCTGCTCAATGTAGTCGGCATAACGGGAGAGGTTGGCATCGAGTTGCGCCACCATCTCTGGAGTCGCCCCCTTCTGCGGGCCAAACACCGCGGAGGCGCCTTTCGGACCGCACAGCGGGTTGTTCACATCACACGCCACCTCGATAACCAGATCGCTCAGACGCGGATCCAGACTGCTCAGATCGATGGTCGCGAGCTCACTGAGACCTGCGCCACCCAGAGCAATAGGCGCACCATCCGCTTTGAGCAGCTTGCCGCCTAGCGCCTGGATCATACCGGCACCGCCGTCATTGGTGGCGCTGCCGCCGATACCGAGAATGAGGTGCTTCACCCCCATCTCCAGCGCGGCCAGGATCAGCTCGCCGGTGCCGAAGCTGGAGGTGAGCAACGGATTGCGCTGCTCGGGCGCAACCAGATGGATGCCGGAGGCGGCGGCCATCTCGATGACGGCGCGCTCGCCATCACCCAGCAGGCCGACGAAGCCCTGCACCTTGTTGCCAAGAGGCGCGGTCACTTCGACTGGGAGGATGCGGCCACCGGTGGCATCGACCAGCGATTGCACCGTACCCTCACCGCCATCGGCCATCGGCAATTTGACGTAGGTGGCGTTCGGCAGCACCTGCTTGAAACCGGCCTCGATGGCATCAGCCACCGCCATGGCGCTCAGACTCTCCTTGAATGAATCGGGGGCAATAACAATTTTCATATCAATTCCTTAGGCGAGGCCAAACACGCCAAACATCAGGGTGGAGACAGTAGCAATGGTCAGACCGACTGCGGTTTCGTAAGGGATAAGTTTCAGACGCTCACCCACGCCCATGTGGACGCTGCCACCGGTGGCGTGGAAGAAGGAGCCGTGGGGCATGTGGTCAAACACGGTGGCACCGGCATGGATCATCGCCGCACCAGCCAGACTGCTGATCCCCAGTTCAATCAGGGTGGAGCTGAATACGTTGGAGGCCACCACGGTACCGGCGGTGGTCGAGGCGGTCGCCAGCGACATCAGGGCACCGGAGATAGGCGCCAGCAGGTAAGAAGGCAGACCGGAGGCGGTCAGGCCGCTGATCAACACATCTTTCAGACCGGAGTTGGCGATGATGCCTGCCAGGGTACCGGTACCCAGCAGCATGATGGCGACTGGCGCCATACGGGCGAGGCCGGAGACCGCAAACTGGTTCACCTTGCGGAATTTCCCCATCATCAGGGCACCGACCAGACCACCAAGCGGCAGCGCAATCAGCGGATCCACCACGATACCGGCGACCGGCCGTAGTGCCAGCAGCAGGATGGCGACCAGCGGTGCACTGATGGCGGCGGCAAAGCCCGGCAACTTGGCACCGGCAAAGCTCACCACCTCATCGGCGGCCACCTTGCTGCCCTTGTTGTTCAGCCGCTTGGCCAGCCAGTAGGCCATCACCAGACCGAACAGACCCGGAATGATGCCCGCCGCCATCACAGAGGTCAGGGGCAGATGGAAGGCATCAGCCGCGGCAATAGCGTTGGGGTTGGGGGACATGACGTTACCCGCCTTGCCACCGCCGATCATCGCCAGCAGGATGGCCGCCTTGGAGAGGTCAGCACGGCGGGCAATGGCCAGCGCGATGGGGGCAACCGTGATAACGGCCACATCCACGAATACGCCGACCGCAGTCAGGATCAGAGTCGCCAGCGCCAGTGCCAGCAGGGCGCGGGTTTCACCCAGCTTTTTGACGATGGTCTCGGCGATGGTAGTGGCCGCACCCGATTCGATCAGTACGCCCGCCAGTACACCGGCCGCCAGGATCCGCATCACAGCTGTGGTGATCCCCTGGGCCCCGCCGATCATCAGGGCGACGGTCTGGGTCAGATCGGCACCGCCAATCAGGCCACCGGCCAAAGCCCCCACGATCATGCCGTAAGCGGGTGGCACCTTCTTCAAAATGAGGATGATGGCGATGGAGAGCGCCGCGATGGCGCCAAGGGCTGTAACCGGGATCATGACGGACACCTTCAATGGGAGTGAATGGCCGCCATTATGGAGATCTGCAATCAGAATGCTTTGGATTACAAACCAAAAATTGCGTTATGTAAAAGTTGTTCTTTGTCCAACTTCACAATCACAAGTCGAGATTAAGGCCGAGATAGAGCAAAAATTTGTCGTCTAACTTATTGAAATTCAACCCGGTTATCTGCTCTATCCGCCCCAGCCGATAGCGCAGGGTATTGGGGTGAATGAACAGGGCTTCGGCACAGCGATGCAGATCACAATCCTGCAAGAAATAGTGGCGCAGGGTCTTCTGCAGCGCCCCTTTACCATCTTCCCGGGCCAGTTTCTGCAGCGGTGTGCGCAGCTGATCCGCTTGCCAGGAGTCCGCCAGACTGCCGAGCAGCACCGGCAAACGGTAGTCCTCAAAGAAGTAGACCTGTTTGCGCGGCGCCTGCCGCATGCCACGGCGCAGAGTATCGCGCGCCGTCTGGTAAGAGCGCGCCAGCCCGTCGATCCCGGCGAAGTAATCGCCCACCGCGATATGCACCTTGAAGTGGGGAATGCGCGCCAGTAGTTGCTTGATCCGGCTGCGCTCCTGCGCCGATTGCCAGACGCCATCACTCAATTGTGCCGGTTTGAGCACCACTATCTCGTCGAGCCCGTTGATGGCGACCAGATTGTCCCGCTCCGGATTCTCCAGCTGATGAACCAGCTCCCGCAGACGTGCCGGATCCGCTTCCTCCAGCGCCAGCACGGCCACCACCCGAGGCTGGGCCAACTCCAGTCCGAGAAAACGGGCCGCCTGCTGCAATTGATCGACTCGCCCCTCACCACGTATAAGCTGCAACACCAGCTCCTCTTTGTGGCGCTTGTCCCACTGCAACTGCTCGGTGAGCGCCGCCTGCTCCAGGATCAGTTCGGCGGTCATTCGCACCAGCTCGGCGTAAGCACGCACTTCCTCCGGATCGCCGGAGATGCCGATCACCCCGATCAGCTCCCCCTGATAGGAGATGGGCAAATTGATGCCGGGGCGCACCCCTTTGAGCTGCAGGGCAGTCGCTTCGCTGATCTCCACCACCCGGTTTTCGGTCAATGCCAGCACGGCCCCTTCGTGGCGCTGATGGATCCGCTCCGGATTGCCGGACGCAATGATGAGGCCATGTTCATCCATCACATTGACCGAGAACGACAGGATCTTCATCGCCCGTGCGACGATCTGGCGGGCAAGGTTATCGTTTAGCTGCATAACATCTCCGGACAAGGGGCTGATCTGGCGGCGCCACCATGGGTCGATTCAGAGCACATGGGCGCAAAGATGCCACATCATCAAGACAAGCGAGAGGGGGATCGCTAGAATAGGCCACTTTACCCGATGTGTGCCCCGCCATGGAGCAGGAATTGCATGCTTGCACCCGCCTGCCCGTGCTGGCCCATCCCTCCGATCTGGACTGTGCTATGGATTATGAATTTCGCCGCGACCCGTTTGGTGGCTATCGCGCCCGGTTCTCCATGGGCCATGAAGCCATCGGTCAGTGGCTGATCGACGAGGTTGGCAAGGATGAGGAGAAGCTCGACGAGCTCTTCTCCATCATTGATCAGCTCTCCAACCGCACCCGAGTCGAATACCGGCTCAACGGCGGTGACTACTCCCTGCTGCTGACCCATGAAGAGGCGGAGGTGAAAGCCAACGCCCTCAATATCGAGCTGGGTGAGGATCTTGACGATCTCGCCTACTACGATGATGAACAGCTGGCCATGTGCGGGCTGGAAGATTTTGCCCAGGTGCTTACCTCCTGGCGCGCCTTTATCCGTAACGAGGATATGGGCTGATTGACCCAATGTCGGATTACTATGTCGGGCAAATGTGCCCTTTTGCCTAACTCAACAGGATTGATTATGTCTATTTACGATTTTGATGACGAACTGCCGGAAGACGAAGAACAGGAATCCACCAAGAAAGCGGCTGCACCTGCCAAGAAGAAAGGCAAGCAGGTGATGAACACTCAGGTCAACCTGAGCCCGCGCGATGCCAGCCGCCTGAACGGCATGCACGTTGAAGCGATCGCCACACTGGACGACGTCAGCCTGCCGAAGAACGTCATCTTCAAGGCTGGCCTGATCGCCCTGGGCGAACTGGAAGCCGGCAAGCGCGCCGATATCATCGCCCGCGTGATTGCCGAATCAGGCCGCTAATCGCCCCTGAAGGCAAATAGAAAGCCGGAGCCACTGCTCCGGCTTTTTGTTTTCCGGCCGTGCACTCTCAACGGCAATCGATCCCCTTTCCGGCTCGGGAGACCAGTTGGTCATAGCGGCCATCGGCACGGGCGGCAGCCAGGGCATGATTGAAGCGCTCAAGCAGGTTCGCGGCCTCCGGGTACTGCCGTGAAATGATCAGGTAAAAGGTGTCGCTCTGGCGAAAGTGGGGCAATGCCTGTAGATGGCAAGGATCGCCAAACAGCTGACGGCTGGCATCCCTGGTCACCGTCTCGTTCATCGGCAGCAGATCGATCCGTTTGCGATCCAGCAGTTGCAGACACTGTGCCAGGGTCTTGGGGCGCTGCAGATCCAGCCCGAAACGCTTGATCACCCCGTCGGCATGGCTGGTGCTCCACCCCAGCGGAATGCAGACTCGCAGCCCTTGCCAGCGGCCAGCCTGAATGGCCTCGCTCCCCCGATAGGTGAACCAGGAGAGGCGATCTATATGAATGGGAGCGCTGTAGTGGAAGAGCTTGGCCCGCTCGGCAGTCCAGGCGTAGGGGAAGGTGGCCGCAACCAACCCATTGCGGGTCAACTGATAGCCGCGGGGCCAGGGCAGGTAGTCGACCTGGATCTCCCGATACCCGGCCTCTTGCTGCAGGGTCGTCACTAGCCGGGTGCTCTCGCCGCCTTCAGGCAGTGCCTTGCCGGTATAAGGGGTGAACTCACCGGTCACCAGCAGCAAGGGTGCGGCCTGCAGCCAGACACACCAACAACACAACAACCACAGACAGTGCTTCATCAGCTGCTCTCCCTTTACCCTGTTGATGAGTATAGAGAAGGGATCCGACCACCTCCTGCGCGGTTGTCCTGCTGACGCCCTCTTGTTAAGGTTGCCGCCTGCCTCGATCAAGGAGATCCAATGTTACCCCTCCCCGACTCATTTATCTGGGGCGCGCTGGCGCTGGCCGTGCTGCTTGCCCTCTTCCGCCAGCGTCTTCCCGCCTTGGCCCTGCTGGGACTCTCCCTGCTGCTGGCACTGTGGCTTGACCGAATGACACTACCCGCCCTGCTGGTCTCGGTCGCAGGATTACTGCTGGCGTGGCGTACGCCAACCCTCCCCGCCCGCTGGGCGATGGTGGCCAGAGTGGTGCTGATCCTCTGGGCGATTGCGCTGACCTTGCACCTGATCCCCGGCTTCAACAATCTCAAGGTGCTGGATCAGGCGCTGGCAGGCCCCGCCAGCGTGCCGTTCAACATGTATCTGAACCTCGACAAGCCGCTGCTGCTCTTTGGCTTGCTGCTGGCCTGCCCGATGCTGCTGGGCAAGGGGGGCGCAATCCGCTGGCGCCCGCTGGCCCTGTTGCTGCTGCCGCTGGGAGCCCTGCTGGTAATCGCCTGGCAGTTGGGGGCACTGAAACCGGAAGTGGGTCTGCCCCACTGGTGGTGGCTGTTTGCACTCAACAACCTGCTGTTCACCTGTGTGGCAGAAGAGGCGCTGTTTCGCGGCGCGATCCAGCAGGGGCTGACCGAGCGTTACCGCCCCTGGATTGGCATCGTCGTGGCTGCGCTACTGTTCGGAGCCATCCACCTGCCCGGTGGCCCACTGCTGGCGCTGTTTGCGACCCTGGCAGGCTGCTGCTATGGCCTGGCATTCCAGCTCAGTGGGCGACTCTCCGTGGCCATCCTGATCCACTTCGCCTTCAACTTCGCCCATCTGGCGCTGTTTACCTACCCGCTGGCCCACCGCTAATTCCTGAAGGCGCCTGACACGGGCGCCTTCCCTCGCTCCTCCCCCTCTCTCTTTAAGCGTGCTGCCTCGCTCGCTTTACACCGCCACAAAGCTCCAAACAAAACCAATTCATTTACTTGTAACCAAAATGTAAACAAACTGACCTCTGCATTCGCCATAACAGTCACTTTCCATTGCCCTGCAACCAAAAGGATCCTGTGATGCAGAAAACCCTCAGTTATGCCGCCCTGCTGCTGGTCAGCCAGTTCCCGCAACTGGCACTGGCCGATACCGATGTCTATCTCACCAACAACAGTCCTGAACCGCTGCAGATCGACATCCGCCAAAGCGGCAGCGGCCAGCTGCAACCCGGCAGTCAGTGGAGCCAGCACCGCACCGAGCTGGGCCCGTGGGAGAGTGCCATGGTGCTCAGCTTCAATCGCTATGAGGGGGTAAAAGCGGGCAAGAGCTATCTGTTCGAAACCCGCGTGACCACAGCGGGTGGCGACGTCTATCGCCTCAACCAGCTGATGGAGGGAACCTGGTGGAACACCACCTTGCAGCACGGTGGCGAAACGCCGACCGGCGCATCCGGCTGGCAAAACGATCGGGCGATCCATCGCGTTGCAGGGCCACAAGAGCTGGCCTTTGCCGCCAAGTTCACCGGCCGCTACGACGATCTGCACTATATGATCACGCCCCCCCAAAAACGGGAGCAACCGGAACCGGCAGAAAACAGGCTCAAGGTGGCCAGCTACAACGTCTGGGCGCTGCCGGTGATCGCCTCCAGCATCGGCGAGCGGTTGACCCTACTGCCTGATTATCTCAAGGGCTATGACGCCCTGCTGCTGCAAGAGGTATTCGATGGCCGCCGCGAAGGCTTTTTGCAGGCGCTGGCGAAAGAGTACCCCTACCAGACCAAGGTACTCGACAAGCCCGGGGTCAACATTCATGACGGCGGCGTGGTGATCGTCAGCCGCTATCCGATAGTGCGGGAGGCCCAGCTGGTCTATCCCCAATGCACCGGCACCGACTGCTTCGCCGACAAGGGGGTGATGTACGCCGAGGTGATCAAGGGGGGCAAGGCGTGGCACCTGTTCGCCACCCACACCGCCAGCTTCGACACCGACGAGGCCCGCAAGCTGCGCCAGATCCAGTTCGGCCAGATCCGCGCGCTAGCTGCCAGTCTCAAGATCCCTGCCACGGACACCGTCATCTACGGCGGCGACTTCAACGTCAACAAACGCAAGTTTGCCGATGACTACGCCAACATGCTGGCCAATCTGAACGCCCATGAACCCGC
>NZ_CAWNZT010000420.1:34048-36761 GCF_963878965.1 Aeromonas sp. HMWF015
GCCCAGCAGCTGGCAGGCGATGCCGGATGAACTGATCAACCAGCTTGCCAGCGAGATCAGCGACAGCGAGTTGCCGCTGGCGCAGCGTGTGAGCAATCTGGAAGCAACAGAGGCCGGGTGGCTTAGCGAGGGTGAGAGTCTGATCCGGCTACAGGGACGCTATGCCCTGGCGCTGGATCAGTTGGCGCAGGAGAGCGAGCAGTTGCCGCTGGCCGAGCGGCTGGACGCCCTCAGCCGCTTGCAGGACCGGTGGGCAGCGGATCATCCGGATTTGGCGGTGGAGCTGTTCAACCCGGATGCCCGCCTGCAGCAAGCTCGTCAGCTTTGGGGAGATGAGGAGCTGGCCACCCTGGCCCATCACTTCCTGCCCGCAGAGCAGGCTGAAGCCACGCTGGCGTTTGCCGGGGCGCGCCAGCAACAGCTCGATCAACGCAGCCGCTACCAGCGAGAGCTGGCCGAGCTGGAGCAGCAACTGGCGGCCAGCCAACAGCAGATGGATCCTGCGCTGTGGCAACAACACAAGGAGGAGGTGTTGAGCCAGTGGCGTCGTGACTTCTTCGCGCGGGAGCATGGCAAACCCTGAGGTCAGCGCTTGCCCTTGAACTGCTTGACGCTGCGTTTGGCCTGAGTGCGGCGATTGGCCTGCTTGTCACGAGGGGGGCGCTTGCCCTCCCCGCTGGCAGGCTGGTCGGTGACCGGGAATCCCGCCAGATCGCCCAACGGCAGCTCGCGGCCGGTCAGGGTGCGAATGGCTTGCAGCATGTCACTCTCGCCATGACAGACCAGCGAGATGGCCAGCCCCTCGCGGCCAGCCCGGGCGGTACGACCGATGCGGTGTACGTAAACAGGGGCGCTGGCGGGCAAGTCCAGATTGATCACCACCGGCAGCGCCTCCACATGGATGCCACGCGCCATCAGGTCGGTGGCCACCAGCACCCGAATTTTGCCCTCTTTGAAATCGCTGAGCGCCTGCTCGCGCACCGCCTGCTCCTTCTCGCCATGAAGGGCGGCCACCGCAATGCCCGCCTTGGCCAGCTTTCTGGCAACCCCGTCGGCATCATCCCGCGCACTGATAAAGACCAGCACCTGCGGCCATGCCTGCTCCTTGAGCAAGCTGATGAGCGCCGGGACCTTGCTGCTCTTGTTGACCAGATAGAGCCGCTCTGCGATCTCGTTCACCACGCTGTTGAGGGGGTTGGCCTCGATGCGGGTAGGCTCGCGCAGCAGGCCGTTGGCCAGCGCCTCCAGCTCGGCAGGCAAGGTGGCGGAGAAGAGCAGGGTTTGGCGATCCGCCGGAATAAAGCCGAGCAGTGCCTTGATGTCGGGAGCAAAGCCCATCTCCAGCAGGCGATCCGCTTCATCCAGCACCAGCAGTTGCAAACCATCCAGCCCCAACAGTTGCTGGGTCAGCAGATCCCGCAGCCGCCCCGGCGTCGCCACCAGCAGCTGTGGCCCCAGCGCCAGCTCGGCCTGTTGCCGCTCCTGCGCAACGCCCCCACACAACGTCACTATACGCAGCCCCAGCGCCTCGGCGCCCTCTTCAAGCGCGGCAGTGACCTGAGTCGCCAGCTCGCGGGTTGGCACCAGCACCAGACCCTGCACCTGACTGGAGGAAGGATCCAGCCGTTGCAGCAGCGGCAAGCCAAACGCCAGCGTCTTGCCGCTGCCGGTCTGGGCCAGCGCCAGCAGATCCTGCCCCGCCAGCGCCGCCGGAATGGCCAGCTGCTGGATGCGGGTCGGCGTCTGCAAGGTGGCGGGCAAAGAGGCAAGCAGAGCGGGATGGAGGGCAAGTTCGCTAAAGGTCATGGCGCTACGTCAACAAAGAAGTGGGAGGCGAAGTCTAGTGAGCAGGGGCCGAGAAGTAAAACCCTATCCATGATGGCCTGGCCGAGGGGGCTGGCGACCGGCTGACTACACTTTAGCTGACCCATCATCAAGAGAGACCCGCCATGACCAGACACATCCCCCTTCTACTGCTCGTGGTCACCCTGCTCGGCAGCGCGACTCTCGGCCTGTCGCAGACTCCGGAGAACGACACCACCCCCGAGCCGCCGAAACAGGTGCGCATCCTCAATGCCCACCTTGGCGAGCTGCCGGGGCTGATCAATGCCGACAAGACAGGCCCCTTCGTCGATCTGGTACACGCCATCGATGATCTCTACCCCGATGTAACCATCAAGATCACCATCTACCCCATCGCCCGTGCCATGGCTGGGGTGATCTCCGGCAAGGCTGATCTGGGGCTGCCCGCCATCCGCAACCTCAAGGATATCGATATGCTGGCTTATCGCTTCAGCACCCGCAGTTTTGGCAAGGTTGCCCATGTGATTTACAGCAATACCGCCAATCCGGTCACCACGGATATGGCCTATGGCATAGTGCCCACCAAACGGGATCTGCTGATCGAGGCCGTTCCCGACTATATGCCCTTCCCGGTGCAGCGCTCGATGAGTATCGAGCAGTCACTGCGCAAGCTCTCACGCGGCCGTATCGACGCCTTTGTCTGGGCGCAAGAGGAGGCCGACCTGATGCTCAAGCAGCTGGGGCTGACCAATATCAGGCGAGAATTTTTCGGGGATTTCGAGGATGTCTTCATCATCCAGAAAGGGGCTGCAGGTGATGAGATGGACGAATTTCTCCGCCAAGCCATCGATCAGCTGGCTGCCACCGGCAAACTGGCCGAGATCTACGAGAAGATCCACCGCCCCTATGT
>NZ_CAWNZT010000421.1:0-21876 GCF_963878965.1 Aeromonas sp. HMWF015
GACGCAGGATCACTGGCGCATTCGCCCTGGTTATCGCTGCCGCTACAATGCGGGTGGCAATTCCGCTGTTCTGGCCTGCTTATACCCTGCATAGCTGGAACCTCAGCGCGCTTGCCTGGATCGCTGCCTATGGTCTGTTTGTCTGGGTCTATACCCCGATACTGACCCGCCCCAGAGCAGATGGCCGACCGGGTTGATGACTGCGGAACATGTTCAGGGTGTTGCCACTGGATAGTGAATCAAGTTGTGGAAAATTGCCGGGGCTATGCCCAGATTGCGATAACCATGGGGACGGTCGGCAGCAAAGCGCACCGCCTCCCCTTGCACCAATGAGCGCCACTCCCCTTCCACCAGCACCTCCATCATGCCGCTGATGACGATGACATGCTCGGTCACTCCCGGCTCATGGGGCTCGGACTCACGCTGGTAACCCGGCAACATGGTCAGTTCAAGCAACTCGAAACCAAACCGCTTTTCATAAGGGAAGAGCGGCGCCACTTGCATGCCCTCTCCCGCTGGCTGCTGGCGAATGGCATCGGCGGTGCGATAGAGCACCTCTGCCTGCGCGGCGGGTGTGGGCTCAATAAAACTGGAAAATGAGACTCGAAAACCGGTGGCTATCTTCCACAGCGTCGCCACCGTTGGGCTGGACTCTCCCCGCTCAATCTGCCCCAGCATCGCCTTGCTGACACCCGTTTCGCGCGCGGCAGCATCCAGGCTCCAGCCGCGCTCGCTGCGCAGCTCCTTCAGTCGAGCAGCCAGATGCTGACTCATCTCTTGCATAACTGCCTCTTTATTACTCTTGCACGATGTGCCTTGTGCGCTATAGCGCACAGCGATATAGTCAAAGCTGTATTGTACGTAATAACGCACAGCGCGTCACAACGCCAAGAGGAAGAGTCATGCCCTTCGCCATCCCCCATCTGGTCGCAGGCTTTATCGCCGTGATGGTCGGCTACACCAGCTCCGTCATCCTGATCATCCAGGCCGCCACGGCAGCGGGTGCTGATACAGCCCAAGTCGCCTCCTGGCTCTGGACGCTGGGGATCGGCATGGGGGTGAGCTGCATCGGCCTCTCTCTCTATTACCGCATACCCATACTAACCGCCTGGTCCACACCGGGCGCGGCACTGCTGATCACCACGCTGGGCAACTTCACTCTGGCGGAAGCCATCGGCGCCTTTGTGATCTCGTCCCTGCTGATCACTCTGTGTGGCATTAGCGGCTGGTTCGACCGTTTGATGAAACATATTCCGGCTCCACTGGCCGCCGCCATGCTCGCTGGCGTGCTGCTCAGGTTCGGATTGGATCTGTTCAAGGTCGCCCCGCAAGATCCCTTGCTGCTTGGCACCCTGCTGCTGGCCTTCCTGCTGGGTCGTCATCTCTGGCCCCGCTATACCATGGTGCTGGTACTGGGAGTGGGGATGCTGATCTGCAGCCTGCGGGGGGATTTGCAAATGGGCACCCTTCACTGGCAACTCGCCAGCCCGGTCTGGACATGGCCAGCCTTCTCCCTTGATGCTCTGTTTGGTATCGCGCTGCCGTTGTTCATTGTCACCATGACATCGCAAAACATGCCGGGGATTGCCATCTTGCGAGCCCATGGCTATCAGCCTGCCACCTCCTCGCTGATCAGCTGGACTGGCCTGACTGGCCTGCTGCTCGCCCCTTTTGGCGGTTATGCCTTCAATCTGGCCGCCATCACTGCCGCCATTTGCATGGGCAAAGAGGTCGACCCGGATACCAAGCGCCGCTGGCCTGCTGCGGTTTGGGCGGGTTGCTTTTATCTTGTGACCGGCTGCTTCGGCGCAACCGTCGCGGCCCTGTTTAGCACCTTTCCGGCAACCCTTGTCACCTGCGTCGCTGGTTTGGCCCTGTTAGGCACCATCGGCAGCAGCCTGCACTCGGCCTTGCAAGAGGATGAAGCGCGAGAAGCTGCGCTGCTCACCTTTATCATTACCGCGTCCGGGATCAGCCTGCTCGGCATCGCGGCAGCCTGCTGGGGTCTGCTGATTGGTCTGGCTATCTATCAGTTCCAATTATATCGACAAAGGAATCAATTGAACCTCAAACCGTGAACCTCTGCACACTATCCAGATAAAATGATTCACAAGTGAAACTAATTTCCTTCTAGTGGCGTCAGGGCACCAATCTTCCCGGACATGGTGCCCTGTCAGGTTCCATGCAACGGAGTATAAAAATGAAAAATCAGGCTGTCTTGTTACTACTGGCCATACTGGGTGCTACGAGCGTCCAGGCTGCCGATACGGATCGAGAGCTGGCTCGCCAGCTCGCACTTCAGCAGAAAAACCTGCTGCCCCTGCTGAGCAATCAGCAATACCAGAGCCCGCTTCCCAACCTGCTGCAGAAGGCCAGCCCGCGCCTTAAACGGCAGGCGAGCGATGCCAACCAGGCAGCCATCAGCCGGCAAGGACTGGATGGCGAGGTCAAGCAACTGATGCAGTTGAGGCTGGCCAACACCGATCAGGCCACAGCACTGCAGCAGGGCGTCGAACCGCTGGTCGCCTATGTTCCAAGTGGGGATGAGAAGAGCTGGAGCGCCATTGAAGCGTTCGATAGTGCTGGCAATCCCGTCTATCTGGATGTGGACAAGGCTCCGGCCCGGCCGGTTCTGGTAGTCGAAGCCGATCCCGTCAAAGCCAAAAACGCAGGCTTGAAGGTGATGCGCAAAGCACTGGCCGATGCGGATCTGCAAAGCGCCTCGCGAGTGGCGGCCAGCACGGCGCCGCTCAAGACCAGTATCCTGAAAAAGATCAGATTGAAGGATGATCAGGAGCCCTGGCTGCTCGGTGCAGCCGAAGTGTATGCGGTGGTCGCAGGGGTCAATCCCAGTCGGGATGAGCCTGTGGTCGATATTGTCGACATGCCCTACCTCGACTATGACAACACAGACTACACCCCCAACCAGATCCTGGTTTACTGGGATCGCTATCGCTGGGGTGCCGTCGATGTGGTGATGATGGAGCAGGATGACAACGTCAACTACAAGGAGCTGAGCGCCCTGCTGATTGAAGCTCTCAAACTCGGCTTTACTGCGGGTGGCGTGCCGGAAGCCCTGCCCTTCCTCGATCTCGGCGGTCGCATCGTCAAGGCACTGCCCGACTCCTGGATGACCAACAACGACGACTATCTGGATACCTTCTACACACTGGAGCAGGATCAGGTCTATCGCCAGTATCCGGGGGCTGCCGGTAATGCGGTTATCGATCTTGAGCCAAAAGAGATCGCCCCGACCAGACCTTGATAATCGGCCATAACGAAAAAGCCAATGAGCAACTCATTGGCTTTTTGCTTTTATCGCGGTGACCACCGGTCAACCCTTGGGACGAACCCCCAGAGTATGGCAGATGGCATAAGTCAGCTCGGAGCGGTTCAGGGTATAGAAGTGGAAATCCTTCACGCCTTCCTGACTCAGCACGCGCACCTGATCGATGGCGATGCTCGCCCCCACCAGATTGCGGGTCATCTGATCGTTATCCAGCCCCTCGAAACGCTGATGCATCCAACGCGGGATCTTCACGTTGGTAAAACCGGCAAACTTGGCCAGGGTCTGATAGTTGGAGACCGGCAGGATCCCCGGCACGATTTCAGCATCGATGCCTATAGCGGCGCAGCGATCCCGAAAGCGCAAATACGTTTCCACATCGAAGAAGAACTGAGTGATGGCGCGGTTGGCACCGGCATCAATCTTGCGCTTGAGGTTGAGCAGGTCGGATTGCGCACTCTTGGCCTCCGGGTGCCCTTCCGGATAGGCGGCAACCGAGATATCGAAGTCCGCCTCCGACTTGAGCAAAGCAACCAGATCGGTGGCATACATATCCGGCTTCTCCAGCCCCTGTGGCAAATCACCGCGCAGAGCCACGATGTGACGAATACCGCTGTTCCAGTAGTCGCGGGCGATAGTGCGCAGCTCGTCGCGACTGGCATCGATACAGGTCAGGTGCGGCGCCGCAATCAGGCCTGTCCGTTCCTTGATGTCCTTGATCACCTTATGGGTGCGATCACGGGTACCGGAGTTGGCGCCATAAGTAACAGAGACGAACTTGGGTTCCAGCACTTTCAGCCGTTCGATGGACTGCCAGAGGGTATTCTCCATCCCTTCACTGTTGGGCGGAAAAAACTCGAAACTGACCGATATATCGCCATTCAAATCTGCCAAGCTCTGGTTGAGCGCCTCAACCTGACGTGCACTGTGAAATCCCATCTGATCTTCTCCCTGTCCTGCAATCCATCTGTCTACGTCAAAACGGATGTTTGGACGTCTAAACGTCTTTATATTTATGAGTAAAACGACACAAAGTCAACAGGGATTTACCTCACATCCGATCTGACGAACGTCATATTTACAAAATTAACGGTACGTAACCGAAAAGTGCCCATCCCAAAATCGCCCCAGTCGAGTTATGATGGGGGCAGATCGTCCTGGACGTTCTGAATCTGCGTGTGATTGTTTGGCCGGAGGTTTCTCCGGCCCCTTTTCATCTATTTCCCACTCCTGCCGATAACAGAATGAGTCTTTGCAGGAGCACCATCATGGATACCCACCCCGGCTTTGCCACCGACTTGCTGTTTGATCGCTACCAGGGCGAGGTCATCCAGCATGAGCAGTTCTGGGCGGTTCGCACGCCGGATGCTCCCGACTACTACTTCGGCAACTACCTGCTACTCCCCAACCCACCCAGCGACCGTGACAAAGGCTGGCTGGAAGCCACATTCGATCAGCTGATCGGCCAGGAGCCTCGAGTGCGCCACCGCACCTTCCAATGGCCACTGGCCCCCGGGCAAAACAGCCGGATCGCCGGTTTTGTCGCAACGGGATACCAATATATGGAGTGCGTGGTACTGGCGCTGGATGAGCAGAGCTGCCCCCCCCCTCACGACGACATGGGCAAGGTTGAGGCACGTACCTTCACTACTGCTGATTGGCCTGAGTGGCTCGACTTCGAACTCAATGAACGGGATGAGGGACACTCGGAACAGAGCTATCTCCCCTATCTGCGATCCCGCCTGGCGCTCTATCAGGCCATGATTGCCGATGGTCTCGGGGACTGGTGGGGGATCTGGAAAGAGGAACAACTGGTCGCCAGCTGTGGCCTCTTCTTTTGCGGCACACTTGGGCGCTTCCAGTTGGTACGCACGCACCATGCGTGGCGCAATCAGGGGTTATGCCGCCAGCTGCTGAGTCAAGTGGCTCGCGCTGGATTGTCCCGTGTCAAACAGCTGATCATAGTGGCTGACGAGCATTACCATGCCCAGCGCATTTACCGCTCTCTGGGGTTTGCCCCGGTTGCCCGCATCGGCAGCCTCTGCCGCTGGCCCCACGAAGCACAATAAAGCGATACATGCTGGCCGCGAGCCATAAAAAAACGGGAGGCTGATGCCTCCCGCTCTTATTGATGCAGATGACCTATTGCTGTGGCTGCTGTGGCGCCTCCAGCTCGTTGGAGAGCGCCTGCTCCACCTCATCCGACGGCGCCGGTAATGGGGCAGCGGCCGCTGATGCGGGTTCTGCGGGAGTCACAACAGGTGACACCACGGCCGATGTTTCACTGGTCGCGGGAGCTGCGGACACCTCAGTCGTCGGCGCTGAAACAGGAGCAGGGGCAACCGCATCACACTGACAATCCGCGTTCTTGGCCTTGTTGCCCTGATGAGGGGCATACCAGCCCTTCAAGCCACCTTCCAGTCGATCTGCGGCAGCTTTGGGCTCCATCTTGCCAAGCAGCACCGCCTGACTCACCTCGGCCAGCTCATCCCCCAACTTGGGCGTACCACGGGAGAGGATCTGGGTCGCCACCCGAATGGTCGAGTCACACTGATCGCGCCACTCCATCATCTCTTTGGCCGCCGGATTGGTGACATCGAAAAAGTGGTTGGAGAGGGAGAAGAATCCCGGCAGCGAGTTGGTATAGAGCTCGGCAAATTGCGGCGTCGTCAGCCACTGCAGAAAAGCCATTGCCCCCTCTTTGTTCTTGCTGGCCGGGTTCATCCCCATACCGATATCGGTGTGATCGGTAAAGAAACAGCCATCACCCTGTTTGGCCACCGGCGGGCGCATGACGCCAAAATCGACCTTGCCGGTAAAGGGAGCAATCTCCCAGGAGCCCGCCACGTAGAAGGCGGCCTTGCCCGAAGTGAACAGCTCGTTACTGGTCGCATAATCGCGGCTCTCGCCACCTTCACCGAGGTAGGAACGCCAGCGGGCCAGCTCGTCGAACACCTTCACATATTGGGGGTTGTCCAACCGCTCCTGCCCGCCGATCAGTGCCAGACGGCCGTCCTCTCCCTTCCAGTAATTGGGGCCAATGTTCTGGAACCCCAGTTCGGAGGCAACCCAGCTCTCAGAACCACTCATGGCCAGCGGCACATAGCGACCGTCGGCCTTGATCTTGTCCAGCACGGCGAAGAACTGATCGCGGGTTTGCGGCAAGGTGAGCCCCAACTCACTGAAAATCTTCTTGTTATAGAAGAAGCCATGGATCACCGAGGCCATGGGGACGCAGAAGGTCTGGGCACCGGAATCGGTCTGCCAGGGTGACTGGGCAAAACTCGGGAAGTTCTCCATCCCTGCCATTTCGGTCAGCTCGGCCAGATGGCCCGCCTTGAACAGGGCGAGCGAGTCATCAAACGGGCGACAGGTAATGAGATCCCCTGCCTTACCGCCTTTCAGGCTCTCCCACAGAGTGGGCATGTAGTTGACGTTCTGCACCGGATGAAAACTCACCTTGATGCCGGGATGCGCCGCTTCAAACGCCGGGATGATTTTCTGCTCCCACAACGCCTTGTCATCGGTTCGCCAGCTTTCAATCACCAGCTCGCTGGCCATCAGCTGGCCACACAACAGGAGACTCAGGGCTCCAATCCACTTTTTAGACATAAGCCCTCCTAGACCTTGAAATGTGCGATCAATTGCTGCTGTTTGGCGACCAGGTCAGCCAGCACTTCGCTGCTGCTGGCGGATTCGCGCGCCTCCCGCTCGGTCTCGTATGCCACATCGGCAATACCGGCGATATGACGAGCGACCCCCTGACTGACGGAGATCTGCTCCTGAGCGGCATGGGCCACCTGATCAGCCATCGATTTGATGGCCCCCATCCGATCGGCAATGGATTGCAGCGCCACATCCATCTCGCGAGTCTGCTCGACACAACTCTGGGTCTGATCCTGGCTGCGCCCCATCACTTCAACCACATGCTTGCTGGAGCTCTGCAGGTTCTCAATCATCTCCTGGATCTCTTCGGTCGAAGTCTGGGTGCGATTGGCCAGCGCCCGCACCTCATCGGCCACCACCGCAAAACCGCGACCGGCATCGCCAGCACGAGCCGCTTCGATGGCGGCGTTCAACGCCAGCAGGTTGGTCTGCTCGGCAATGCTGCGGATCACATCGAGAATGCTGCCGATGTTGTTGCTGAATTCCCCAAGTTTGTAGGTTATCCCGACCGCCTCTTCCATGGCGCCAGCCAGCTGCTCGGTGATCCGGCGAGTGGTGGCCACTTTCTGGCGACCATTGCGCGCCTCTTCATCGGCCAGATCCACTTCCCGCTTGGTGCCATCGGTAGAGCGGGCCACCTCGGTGGCACTCACTTCCAGCTCAGTAATGGCGGCGGCCACCTGATCGGTCTGGCTCTTCTGCTCCTGTACCCGGGACATGGCCCGTTCGCTGATCTCGGCGGCGCGGCTCGCCTCATCCACCAGATGGCGGGAGCCTGCATTGATTTGAGAGAGCAGCTCGCCGGTCTTGCCCGCCAGCGTATCGATGGAGCGGGAAAGGCTGCCAAATTCGCAACTGCTGCGGTAGTTGATGCGGCGGGTCATGTCGCCGGCCGCCATGTAATCGAGCTCCTTGTTGATCATCTGCAACGGGCGCTGAATGCTGCGAGCCGTGGTATAGCCGATCACCAGTGCGGCAGCGGCCGACATCGCGGCAACCACCAGGATCCAGAAGCTGGCGCTACTGACCGCTGCATCGGCATTGATCCGGCTATCACTGGCGATGGCACCGGCAGACTTGCCCATCTCATCAAGCAAATTGAGGCTGTTGGCCAGACTGGCATCCAGCTGCTGATTTTGCGTGGCCAGCGACAGCGCCAGTTGCTGAGCCCGACGCATAGTCGCCAACAAACCCTGAGCGCCGAGCGCCAGCTCCTGCATCCGATCCAGATTGGAGACAAAGCGCGCTTTCACATCATCGGGCACCAGTACACGCTCCAGACGCTTGCGGGCCATCTCGATATCCTTGCTGAGTACCTTTTCCAGCTCGTTCAGGTCGGTTTTGGCATCGGCACGGCGGATATTCTTCAGATCGCGGGCGATACCCGAGGTAATAAGCTCCGCCTTGTTGCGCATGGAACGCTTGCTGGCAGTCTGTTGCAGCAGCAAATCCGCCGCCCACTGGTAGGTATCCTCAAGGCGGATAAATTCCACCTCCAGCTTGTGGCGCTGCTCCAGCGCACTGACCCACTGTCGATGCTGTGCCAACACCTGATCCGCCAAGCCATAAAATTGGGTGGTAGCACTCTCGACCTGCTGGAAGCGGGCACGAGCATCCGCTACGTCGGTAAATTTACCCATCTCCTGACTCAGCTGGGCGAAGCGGTTCTGCTGCTCCTTGAACTGATTGGCCAACTGCGGCAACTGAGCGGCATCTTCACTGGTGCGGTAGACCAGCACCCAGCGGTTACTATCCTGCAGTGCCCCCTTGAGACCTGCGACAGCCACTACCAGCGGGGTTGCCCGGTCAGATACGGCAGAGAGGCCGTCATTTATACCCTTGATTTTAAAGGTACTGATCACACCAAGCAGGATCAGCAACAGCAGCATCAACACGAATCCGGCGATGATCCGCTGCACGATAGATAAGCCCATGGAGACATCCTCACTCATTGGGGAAGGTAAAGTGAACATAGTCACTATCGGCAGGGGTGGCGAATAACTGAAATCAAGCGGCAGGTATTTAATTGACTTGTATCGGGTTGGATCACAGTACAGACAAAAACAGCCAACCAAAAAAAGCCCGGCACAAGCCGGGCTGAAAGAGACGTACTTTGCTATCTTCCGCGATCCGTTCAGAACCGCAGTCAGAATCATTAGAAGCGGTAGCCAACACCCACCATAAAGGCCATCGGGTCGATATGCGTTTTGAAGGTGCCAACACCCTCAACATTAACATCTGTATCGATATCCATGATCCAGGCTGAACCGTTTACAAACCAGCGATCTGTAACCGCCATATCGATACCGACCTGACCAGCCAGACCCCAAGAGTCGTCAAGGCTGATATTCGCACCATCAAGTGCTCCCACCCCTTTCTCATCAAAGAAGGTAGTGTAGTTCACGCCCACACCAACATACGGGCGAACCTTGCTCTGGGCATCGCCAAAATAGTATTGGGCCATCAATGTGGGTGGCAGATGCTTAACCTTGGCAATTTCCCCCAATCCAGCAGTGCTCACACGATGGGAGAACGGGGTTGCAGCCAGCAACTCAACACCCCAGTTGTCGGTGATCATATAACCGAGGGTCAGGCCAAGCTGTTGATTACTGTTAATCTCAAATTCACCGGTACCCAATACGTTGTCACTGCTCTCCTGAGGAGAAACGATGGCCAAACCACCACGAACCAGAATATCACCAGCCTGATGGGCCATGGCGAAAGGAGAGGTCACTGCAGCGGCAATCATCAGAGGAAGTAATTTTTTCATCACGTAATCCCTTTTTTGTTTTCATTTGATGCTGTAAGCCCGCTGACTATATGCCCTTGTAAATGTAAAGTTATTGACTTGGAGCAAAGGTTGCACAGAAATAAATCGATTGGTGTGACATCTTTGCGCACCATCCAAATCTCGTTGAGTCCCCAGACAACAAGCTGAAATGCCTGTTTCGACAGGTTGTAACTACCCGCATCCAGCGCCAAAATGAGCAAACAAACCACATCTTATTGCGCGGCAGCGCGGCTATTAATTGTTGTTAATATGGGCAAATCAGCGTATTTTTTGCGCCATACAAGTTACTGGGAAGTAATGGTTTATTTATGAAAAATGAGTCGAAATGGCAAAAGGTGGGGGCCTTTCTCGCGGCCGTGTGGGGAATCGGATCCTTTCTCTTTATCCTGCTCGGTTTTATTGTCGCCCTGGCCTATCTGGTATTGGTACGGCAGGGTTAATCCGGGTTGACAGAGTGCAGCAGGGTGATATCCCCTCCTTCGGCAAGCTGTTCCGGAGTCTGGCCCATGCCCTCCGCAGAGAAGCTACCAGCGTAGCCACACCACCGATTTCGTCCGCCGACTTTGGCCTGATACAGCGCCATGTCCGCCAGTTTGAAGCTGTGACTCCAGAATGAATCCGGGCACTCCGGGTGCAACGGATAGCGGCAGAACCCCAGCGACACCGTCAACCAGAGTGGCGCATCCTCTTTGCCAAAGCGGTGCTGAGCGACACGCTGGCGCAGATATTCGACCCGCAGCGCCAACTCTTGCTCGTCATCCACCTGCAACAGCAACAAGAACTCCTCCCCGCCCAGCCGGATGATCGGCTCGCGCTCTCCTGTCACCACCTTGCGTAGCAGATCCGCCAACTGTTTCAGCACCAGATCCCCGATGTCATGGCCCAAGCGATCATTGATCCGCTTGAAATGATCCAGATCCAGCAGCAATAACAGACAAGGTTTGGCCCAGTTGGCCTGCAACCAGCCATCGAGATAGCGACGATTGAAGCAACGGGTCAAGGGGTCGGTGAATGCAGCCATCTCCATCTGGCTGGATTTTTCCAACAAATCATCGTGTTGCTGACTGACCTTGCTGGCCATCTCCCTGAACCTGCTGCTCAGGGTCGCCATCTCGGCGCTGCTGTCGATATAGGGGATCAAGGTGGCATCTGGTCGATCGCCAAAGCGCTGCAGCGCCGACACCAGCTGCTGTAACGGGGTAAGCACAATGCTGTTGAGCCGGTACATGGCGATCATGACGCAGATAAAACTGATAAACAGCATGCCGATAAAAGTCCAGAGCGCCCCCTCCATGACGCCACTCAAGATCTTTCTCTCCTCCTCAATCACCAGAGTCAGTACCGGCTGGTTATCGCTGTTGAGCAGTCGCACCTCTCCCCTGAGCCGGGTGAACCCAAGGTCGATCAGGCGATACGTTATTTGCGGTTTCAGTGGCTTGAAGGTAGCGGTGACATCCAGATTGGTGTGGGAAATCGCCAGTGGCAGCGCGGTACGCTCCGATACTTGCTCGAGGTAGGCCTTGTCGAGCCAACGAACAACCAGCAAGAAACCGTTGAACGGGGCCGACTCGTCACTATTTCTGATCGGCTGCCACGAGTACATCAGCGGCCCCCACTGAGAAGCACGGATCCCGTGCAGATTGATGCCCCCTTGCGCCACCGAGCGCGCCCTTAACTGCTTTTTCAGTTCATCAAGGAAATAGGGAAACTGATCCGGATTGATCCCCGGCGCATCGGGTAGCAGGGTGCGCGTCCAGATTTCGTAGCCGGTGAGATCCATGAAGCTCATCAGGTTGAGACTAAAATCCCGCATAGGCATATCACTAAACAGGTTGGATTCGATGTACGACCTGCTTTTGGTGCCCATAAAGCGGTGACTGTCATCCCAGATGCCCCAATCCCGACTGAATGCATCCATAGCCGTCACATCCGCCTGCACCGCCTTGCTCACGCGCAGCAGATGCTCCTTCATTCGTTGCTCCTCAATCCGGCTGGCGGCCGGGATCTGGGCCCACGCCAGCAGAACCAGCAATAGCAGGATCGCCCCCAGCCAGATGGGAAACATGGAGTAAGCCAACTGATGATCAATCGTGCGCGGAGCCTGAGCCATAACCCGATATATCCATTACTATGATGCTGAAATGCCAAGCCTGCCCACACTTGACGAGCTTCCCCTATGCTCCCGATTTTTATAACAAAAAGGGGCCAAAGGCCCCTCGATTATAACGGCTTATCGAGCCAATAGTGGCCGCAAAAAACGAGCTGTATGAGACTCTTTATTGGCGCAAATTTCCTCCGGCGTCCCCGTCACCAGAATGCGGCCCCCACCGGCGCCTCCCTCCGGCCCCAGATCGACGATCCAGTCGGCAGTTTTTACCACATCCAGATTGTGCTCGATGATGACGATGGTGTTGCCACGATCCCGCAACTGGTGCAGCACCTTGAGCAACTGCTGGATATCGTGGAAGTGCAGCCCTGTGGTCGGCTCATCCAGAATGTAGAGGGTCTGACCGGTATCCCGCTTGGAGAGCTCCCGCGCCAGCTTGACCCTCTGCGCCTCGCCGCCCGACAGGGTGGTGGCCGACTGGCCGAGCCGGATATAGGAGAGGCCCACGTCCATCAGGGTCTGCAGCTTGCGCGCCACCGCCGGCACCGGATCGAAGAACTCGCGGGCATCTTCCACCGTCATCTCGAGGATTTCGTGGATGTTCTTGCCCTTGTACTTCACCTCCAGCGTCTCACGGTTGTAGCGCTTGCCCTTGCAGACATCGCACGGCACGTAGACATCCGGCAGGAAGTGCATCTCCACCTTGATGACGCCATCCCCCTGGCACGCCTCGCAGCGACCCCCTTTCACGTTGAAGGAGAAGCGGCCCGGCTGGTAGCCGCGTGAACGCGCCTCCTGGGTGCCGGAGAGCAGCTCGCGGATCGGGGTAAACAGACCGGTGTAGGTGGCCGGGTTGGAGCGCGGGGTACGGCCGATGGGGCTCTGGTCGATATCCACTACCTTGTCCAGATGTTCCAGCCCCTCGACACTGCGATAGGGTGCCGGGGTGGATTCGGTGGCCTTGTTCAGCTCGCGATGAGCGATGCGGAACAGGGTGTCGTTGATCAGGGTCGACTTGCCGGAGCCGGAAACGCCGGTAACGCAGGTCATCACCCCGATGGGCAGATCCAAGTTGACGTTGCGCAGGTTGTTGCCGCTCGCTCCCTTGAGTTTCAACCACTTGCCAGTGAGCGGCGTGCGCTCGGCCGGAATGGCGATCTGCTTGCGGCCGGAGAGGTAGTCACCGGTCAGCGACTCCGGATTGTCGATGATCTGCTGGGGGGTGCCCTGCGCAACAATCTCGCCACCGTGCACGCCTGCGCCCGGGCCGATATCGAGCACATGGTCGGCGAGACGAATGGCATCCTCGTCGTGCTCCACCACGATCACTGTGTTGCCGAGATCGCGCAGGTGAGTGAGGGTCTTGAGCAGCCGCTCGTTGTCGCGCTGGTGCAGACCGATGGAGGGCTCATCGAGCACATACATCACCCCCACCAGACCGGCACCGATCTGGCTGGCCAGCCGGATCCGCTGGGCCTCGCCGCCGGAGAGGGTCTCGGCACTGCGCGACAGGCTCAGGTAGTTGAGGCCCACGTTCACCAGGAAGCCGAGTCGCTCGACGATCTCTTTCAAAATCTTCTCGGCGATCTGGGCGCGCTGACCGGTCAGGTTCAACCCCTCGAAGAAGGCCAGCGCATCGCCGATGGACTGCTCGGCGATGGCCGGCAGGTTGCGGTTGTCGACGAAGACGTGACGCGCCTCCTCTCGCAGTCGGCTGCCACCGCAGCTGGTACAGGATTTGTTGGCGATGTATTTGGAGAGCTCTTCGCGTACCGAGTTGGACTCGGTTTCGCGGTAGCGCCGCTCCATATTGTGGAGGATCCCCTCGAACGGGTGCTTGCGCACTACCACGTCGCCGCGGTCGTTCATGTAGCGGAACTCGATCTCGGTACGGCCGGAACCGCGCAGGATCACCTCTTGAGTCTTGAGAGGCAGATCTTCCCACGGCGTTTCCAGATCGAACTTGTAGTGCTCGGAGAGGGATTTGAGCATCTGGAAGTAGTAGAAGCTGCGCTTGTCCCAGCCACGGATAGCACCATTGGCCAGACTGATGGCAGGATCGCCGATCACCTTGGCCGGATCGAAATATTGCTGCACCCCGAGGCCGTCGCAGGTCGGGCAGGCACCGGCCGGGTTGTTGAAGGAGAAGATCCGCGGCTCCAGCTCCGACATGGAGTAGCCGCACTCCGAGCAGGCGAAGTTGGCGGAGAAGGTCATGGCGGCAACCCCCTCCTCCCCGTCCATCGGCACCACCTGCACAATGCCACCGGAGAGGGTCAGCGCCGTCTCGAACGATTCGGCCAGACGCAGGGCCAGGTCATCACGCACCTTAAACCTGTCCACCACCACCTCGATGGTGTGCTTCTTGTGCAACTCCAGAGTCGGAGGATCGGAGAGGTCGCACACCTCGCCGTCGATGCGGGCACGGATGTAGCCCTGCGCCGCCAGATTCTCCAGCAGCTTGGCGTGCTCCCCCTTGCGATCCCGCACCACCGGGGCCAGCAGCATCAGCTTGCTTCCCTCCGGCTGGGCCAGCACCTGATCCACCATCTGACTGATGGTCTGGGCGGCGAGCGGAATGGCGTGAGTCGGGCAGCGTGGCTCACCGACCCGGGCAAACAGCAAACGCAGGTAGTCGTAGATCTCGGTGATGGTGCCGACGGTCGAGCGCGGGTTGTGGGAGGTGGACTTCTGCTCGATGGAAATGGCAGGCGAGAGCCCCTCAATATGGTCGACGTCCGGCTTCTCCATCAGGGAGAGGAACTGGCGGGCATAGGCGGAGAGCGACTCGACATAGCGGCGCTGCCCCTCGGCATAGAGGGTATCGAACGCCAGAGAGGATTTGCCCGAACCGGAGAGGCCGGTAACCACGATCAACTTGTCGCGGGGCAGGGTCAGATTGATGTTCTTGAGGTTATGGGTGCGAGCACCCCGGACCACGATCTTTTCCATCTTGTTGCACGCTCGATACAGAAACCTGAGCGAGTCAGTATGGCATAGAGACTACTGGATGAATAGACAGGCATTATCTATCGCTATCATCCTTTTTTGCGATTGAATCCGTGCCTTCCCCACCCATGCCAAAGAGATGTTCTGCTTCCTCCCTCAACCGGCAACACCACGCGGATGAGGGTGCGCAGGGACGCATCAACTGTTACTATTGGGGGCTAAACGTGAGCCAGGTAATAAGTAAACATCAACCTGATTGCTGCTACGGGTATAGAAAAACCATGTTGTTCAATACGATAACAGCATGGGAAAGATAAAAGCGCGGTAACTCATTTGGTTGGCCCAGGTTTTGCCTGGCCGGAATTTAAAGGTGGAAGAGAGATTATGGCCAGTCGAGGCATCAATAAAGTCATTCTGATCGGTAACCTCGGGCAAGACCCGGAAGTACGCTACATGCCGAGTGGCGGTGCTGTGACCAACATTACTCTGGCTACCTCCGAAACCTGGCGCGACAAGCAGACCGGTGAGCAGAAAGAGCGTACCGAATGGCATCGCGTCGTCTTCATGGGCAAGCTGGCCGAAGTGGCTGGCGAGTACCTGAAGAAGGGCTCCCAGGTCTATGTGGAAGGCAAGCTGCAGACCCGCAAATGGCAAGATCAGAGCGGCCAGGAGCGCTACACCACTGAAGTGCTGGTCGACAGCTTCACTGGCGTAATGCAGATGCTGGGTGGCCGTCCGCAAGGCGGTCAGGGTATGGGCCAGAACATGGGTGGCCAATCCCAGGGTAACTGGGGTCAGCCACAGCAAAGCATGCCTGCCCAGCAGCCGATGAATCAGCAGCGCCCGGCACCGGCTCCGCAGCAGAACATGCAGCCGCAAGGCGGTTATGGCCGTCCTGCCCAGCAGCCGCAATCTGCGCCGCCGGTATATAACGAGCCGCCGATGGATTTCGACGACGATATCCCGTTCTAAGAACAGAATATTGAAAAGGCCCTGATAACTCAGGGTCTTTTTTTATGCACTCAGGCTGAACCTCTCAGCCCGAAAGGGATATAACGCTTTATGGTTGCCTCCCCTACAGTGATGGATATTCTCCACAGGAGCGCTTTGTGAAAAGTGCAATGAAACTGCTCACCCCTTTATTGCTAATGCTGACCAGCATGCTCTCCGGCCAGTTGCAGGCAACGCCACTCAAGGTTGGGGTCAGCTTTGCCATCCCTCCATATGTGATCGAAAGTAATCAGAGTGGCATCGAGCTGGATCTGCTGAAAGAGGCGTTCGCTGGCAGCGGCTATGAGCCCAGCTTTGAATTTCTGCCGCTGGAGCGTACCTTCCGCCTGTTCGAGTCAGGAAAGCTGGATGCCATCATCAACGTCAGACCCGGTATGGTTAATCCTCACGTTCTGACCCAGCCCGTTATCACCTTCCATAACCGGATCTTCACCCTGCGCAGCACCCACATCAATACTCTGGACGACCTGCATTCAAAACGGGTCACCGCCTTTCAACGGGCAAGGATCATTCTGGGGGGCGCGTTCGCCACCATGGCCAACCAGAATCCCCACTATGAGGAGGTAGCCAAGCAGCAGGTGCAGGTACATCAGCTGATGCGCGGCAGGGTCGATGCAGTCGTACTGGAGGAGCGGGTGTTCTACTACTACCTCGACCAGCTGATTGCCACCGCCCAGGCAGGCGAACACTACGAGCGCAATCAGGTCAGACAAGCAGACCTCTTCCCGCCCACCGTCTATCACTTTGCCTTCCGAACGGCCGATGCCCGCAATCTGTTTGATAAGCGCCTTGAGGCGATGCGTCAGGATGGTCGTTATCACCAGATTTTCGCGGCTTACGGCGCCACACCGTGAGCCACAAACATAAAAGCCAGCCGGTAAGGGCTGGCTTTGTACTGGCTCCGAAGGAACAGCAGTAGGGGAGCGTTACTTCATTGCGCTGCCGTTTTTCAGTTCTGCTTTCTGACGTTTGGCTTCGCGTTTCTCTTTCAGTGACATCTGCGGTTTTTTCTTGGCATCTTTGCCGTTGTGATGTTCTTTGTTACTCATCATCAAACTCCAAAAATGTTACCCAGACAGTTGGTTCCTCATGGGAGCCAGCATGCCATCCGAATCATCAACTTCAGTACGCTTGGTGGGATGGTGCAAGACCATCACCAGACCCAGCATACCCTCCCCCGGCATCCGGATCCAGCCTCATTCTCGCCCAAAAAACGCAGTGTTCCGCTCTCAAGGGGCTGAGGTCAAAAGACCTCAACAGGAAAGACCAAAAAAGAGTAATTCGCATTATTAAATATTGTTACTCTCATATTCAGGCATCGCTTTCGAGATATTTTCACGGATAAATATAAATCCCTCTCATTATTTATTGCCGCGCAAGAGGTCACCATTTTAATAAGCATTCGCAATATCATCAGAAACATCAGGTTACAACACCGAATAGGTTATTTCCGGTCAGCCGGATATAATGCGCGCGCACCGAAATATCCGTTTTTATTCAGGAAGCTGTACATGAACAGAAAAACCAGAGCCGCCATGGTGTCGGTCTGCTCCAATATCAGTCTGATCATCATGAAAATGGTAGCCGGGTTCGCCAGCGGCTCGGTCAGTATCATCTCGGAGGCGATCCACTCCGCCATGGATCTGGTGGCGGCCCTGATCGCCCTGTTCGCGGTGAAAAAGTCCGATCTCCCGCCCGATGAGAGCCACCCCTATGGTCACGACAAGATTGAAAATGTCTCCGGTGTCATCGAAGCACTGCTTATCTTGCTGGCCGCAGGCTGGATCATCTTCGAAGCTGTCGACAAGCTAATCACCCCCAGCCCGATTGAAAGCATTGGCTGGGGCGTGCTGGTGATGGTGATCTCGGCGCTGGTCAACAGCGGCGTCTCAGCCTACCTCTACAAGGTGGCCCGGGAAGAAGAGTCAGTTGCATTGGCGGCCGATGCGCTCCATCTCAAGGCGGATGTGCTCACTTCAGCCGGTGTCGCCGTCGGTCTTGGCGGGATCTGGCTGGCCGGTCTGTTCGGCCATTCACTCGCCATCCTCGACCCGCTGGTCGCCATTGCGGTCGCCATCTTTATTGTCAGAGAGGCGATCAGCATGCTCAACGAGGCCTTCCAGCCGCTGATCGACCAGAGCATGAGCCCGGAAGAGCTGGCGATGACCAGCCGCATCATCACCGAATGCTGCCCTGCCGCCAGCGGTTTTCACGATCTGCGCAGCCGTCGTGCCGGTCGTCGTCGCCATATCGACTTCCATCTCACCCTGCCCCCGGAGATGAGCATCGGCGAAGCCCACGATATCTGTGATCGCATCGAACACGCCATCATGGCGCAGTTGCCCCACGCCATCGTGCTGATCCACGTCGAGCCGGAGGAGCAAGAGCTGCCCTCACCGCTCGCCATAAATTGAAATGTGGCAAACAGGCGGGAAAGTGGCAGCGAAATAACGGAAAGTTGGCACAAACCCGCATTTTTACTGCCGGAAAGCCGATTGCATAAGAAGTGATCGGCACAACTGTGTTAGGGTGTCTAACCACCCTGCCGCAGGAGCGCGCCGTGAAAAAGCTGGAAATGAAAGATCTGACCGAGGCCGAAAAAGCCGAGATAGCCTTGTTATTGCAAAAGGCACAAGCCAATGCAGACCACCAGCTGACCAACGGAGAGCGGAACAAGATCCGCGAAGAGGGTCGCCTGAAAATTGTGGCCGACCGCGCCGAAGCGGCCAAGGCAGCCTCCAAGCTGGCTCGCGAGAAAGCCAAAGAGCGCGCCAAAAACCAGGTACTGCCAGAAACCTTCAGCTGGATTGATTCGGTCAGCAACAAGTTTCGCAGCAAGCGCTGATCCCCTCTTGCAAAACGCCCGCTGGCACTTGTGCCTGCGGGCGTTTGCATGTCTGGGCGATGCTCGATGAGCCAGATTTGGCGCCGCCATTGATTTGCAGCCCAGAAGCTAATCGCAGCAGCAAAGAAGTGATTTACATTGTGAGTTAGAGAGAACGCCAACTAACAATCCCCATCTATCGCCAGCTTTTCATTTTTTCTCATATTTTTGCCAGAACTGGCTACATAGTCAGGACAAAAAAGCCGAATCCGGCTTGCCACAGGATGATATGAGTCCTTATGAATTTTCCTATGCCGTTGAAATGCATCATGTTTACTATAAAAAATGATATTTTTGGCTTTTACAAAACATTAATATCGAGATAAAGTTTGCTTTAAAAATGAGAGCGTGTTTTAATCTTTCTCGATGGTTCGGCAGTTCAGACCTGATTATGTTAGGCAGTCATTTTAGTAAAGCAGTGATTAGCATAAGCGTTATCCTCGGATAATTCTTATCAAATAATTCTCCTTCTTTAGTGCTCCCCATACGTATTGCTGACGAAAAATCAAAAATTGCCATTTAGGTGGCATTCAACACTATTTAAGGAAATTATTATGTCTAACAAAATGACTGGTACCGTTAAGTTCTTCAACGCTGAGAAAGGTTTTGGTTTCATCTCCCCGGCTGACGGCAGCAAAGACGTGTTCGTACACTTCTCCGCTATCCAGTCCACCAGCTTCAAAACCCTGGACGAAGGTCAGCGCGTTGAGTTCACCATCGAGCAAGGCCAGAAAGGCCCGGCTGCTGCCAACGTAGTTGGTCTGTAATTCAAGCCGGAGCATGCTGCTGATGGCTTATGCCAACTGCTGACAGCTCTGCAAGAATTTAAAAAACCCGCTTCGGCGGGTTTTTTGTTTTTCCCCGCTTTTTCCTCACAGATCTCCCCTCCCCCGACCGCTTGATCCCTCCCTTACACGCTCTCACCGCTTGAGTCTTAGAATGAGCTTCGAATGGGCTTAAAATGTAAAATAGTGACGAAAAAGTCCGGTTATCCGCTGTATTTGCCGCGAATTCTTGCTATTTTGCGCGCCACCAACGCAAACGATTTCCTTCACACTTTCAGGATTAGTTATGGCAAAGCAAGATATGGCCGCCCAAACAGGGACTGGCGGCTTTCTGGACTCTTATTTTTCCATTTCTGCGCGCGGCAGCAGCGTGCGTCAGGAGCTGGTCGCGGGGCTGACCACCTTCCTGGCGATGGTCTACAGCATCATAGTGGTGCCGAACATGCTGGGTGCTGCCGGCTTTGAGCAGGGCCCGGTGTTTGTGGCCACCTGTTTGATCGCCGCCTTCGGCTCCCTGCTGATGGGTCTGTGGGCCAAGCTGCCGATGGCCATCGGTTGCGCCATCTCGCTCACCGCCTTTACCGCGTTCAGTCTGGTACTGGGTCAGGGACTGAGCATTCCGGTTGCCCTGGGCGCCATCTTCCTGATGGGGGTGCTGTTCACCCTGATCAGCGTCACCGGCGTGCGCCAGTGGATCCTGGACAACCTCCCCTCCGGCATCGCCCACGGCACCGGTATCGGTATCGGTCTGTTCCTGCTGCTGATCGCCACCAACGGCGTCGGCATGGTGATCAAGAACGAAGGGGCCGGTCTGCCGGTGCAACTGGGTGAAGTGACCGCCTTCCCGGTCATCATGACGGTGCTGGGTCTGGCTGCCATCTTCGGTCTGGAGCGTCGCAAGGTGCCTGGCGGCATCCTGATGGTGATCATCGCCATCTCCATCCTCGGCCTCATCTTCGACCCGAAAGTGACCTGGCAGGGCTTCTTCGCCATGCCGAGCCTGACTGGCGAGAAAGGCTCACTGGTGGGCAGCATGGATCTGCTGGGCGCCCTCAATCCGGTGGTCATTCCGACCGTACTGGCACTGGTGATGACCGCCGTGTTTGACGCCACCGGCACCATCCGTGCCGTGGCCGGTCAGGCTGGCCTTATCAACGAGCGTGGCCACATCATCAGCGGCGGCAAGGCCCTGACTGCCGACTCCGTCAGCAGCATGGTGGCTGGCGCTGTTGGCGGTGCTCCGGCTGCCGTCTACATCGAATCTGCCGCAGGCACCGCAGCAGGTGGCAAAACCGGTCTGACCGCCGCGCTGGTCGGCGTGCTGTTCCTGCTGATGATCTTCCTCTCCCCGCTGAGCTATCTGGTACCGGCTTATGCCACCGCACCGGCCCTGATGTACGTCGGTCTGCTGATGCTGGGCAACGTCACCAAGCTGGACTTCAGCGACTCGGTCGATGCCCTCTCCGGCATGCTGTGCGCCGTCTTTATCGTGCTGACCTGCAACATCGTGACCGGCATCATGCTGGGCTTCGTGGCGCTGGTCGTTGGCCGCATCTTCGCTGCCGAGTGGAAGAAGCTGAACGTCGGCACCGTCATCATCGCCCTGGCGCTGGTGATCTTCTATGCCGGTGGCTGGGCCATCTAACCCGTCCGCATATTCCGGTTATAGCGAAGGGCCCTGCGGGGCCCTTTTTCATGGCTGTGAGTCAGCTAACAGTTTCCCGCCCGTTTGCCCCGCACCGTTTCAGATTGAAACACCCATCCCTCTTCTGCTGTTTCAAATCCGAACCAAAACGCCCGTCATTTTTATCCCTTTTTCTGTCGTTAGACTGGCTCCATCAACCATTTGCCCACCCGAGCGGTGGCAAGCCAAGGAGTGAGCCATGAAGAAACTGATCAATGCCGTCGATGCCGTGGTCCGTGAACAACTGATGGGGATGGCAGCCGCCCACCCCGAGCTCAAGGTACGTATCGAGCCCCACTACATCACCCGCGCCGACTCCCCCGTGATGGGCAAGGTGGCGCTGGTCTCCGGCGGTGGCAGCGGCCACGAGCCGATGCACGGCGGTCTGGTGGGCAAAGGGATGCTGGATGGCGCCTGCCCCGGCGAGATTTTTACCTCCCCGACCCCGGATCAGATGTACGAGTGCGGTCAGGCCGTTGATGGTGGCGCGGGCGTGCTGTTTCTGGTGAAGAACTACACCGGGGACGTGCTCAACTTCGAGACTGCGGTCGAGCTGCTGCACGGCGATGGGGTCAAGGTAGGCTTCGCCCTGATCGATGATGACGTAGCGGTCAAAGACAGCCTCTATACCGCAGGTCGCCGTGGCGTAGCCACGACCGTGCTGTGCGAGAAGCTGATCGGTGCCGCTGCCGAGGCGGGCTACGATCTGGCAC
>NZ_CAWNZT010000421.1:21891-25099 GCF_963878965.1 Aeromonas sp. HMWF015
GGCGTGGCCATGCATGCCTGCACCGTGCCTGCCGCTGGCAAGCCCTCCTTCACCCTGGCGGACAACGAGATGGAGTTCGGCGTCGGTATCCACGGCGAGCCGGGCATCGAGCGCCGCCCCTTCACCGACCTCAATACCCTGGTGGACGACATGTTCAGCGAGCTTGCTGACAACACCCCCTATGGCCGCTCCCTGCGCCACTGGGATCGCACCAGCGGCAGCTGGCAGGAAGAGCACACCTTTATCGAGCCGCTGAATGCGGGCGATCGGGTTATCGCGCTGGTTAACAGCCTCGGCGGCACCCCCATCTCCGAGCTCTATGGCGTCTATGGTCGCCTCGCCACCCTGTGCGAAGAGGCGGGCATCCATCTGGTGCGCAACCTGATTGGCCCCTACTGCACCTCCCTCGACATGACCGGCATCTCCATCACATTGCTCAAGGTGGATGATGAGCTGATGACCCTGTGGGATGCCCCCGTTCACACCCCCGCCCTGCGTCGCGGCTGCTAAGGAGAACCCATGTTAAGCAAGCATCACATCGTCAACTGGCTGCTCGACTGCGAACACATCTTTACCGAGCAGCGTGACTACCTCACCGCGCTGGATACCGACATCGGCGACGGCGACCACGGCCTCAACATGCAGCGCGGCTTCGCCAAGGTGGCCGAGAAGCTGCCCGCAGTGGCGGACAAGGATATCGGGCAGGTGCTGAAAACCACCGGCATGACATTGCTCTCCTCCGTCGGCGGCGCCAGCGGCCCGCTCTACGGCACCTTCTTTATCCGGGCTGCGGCCAGCAGCGATGCCTGCCAGAGCCTCAGTCTCAGCCAGCTATGCAAGATGCTGAGCGACGGGGTCGAGGGGATCGTCTCCCGCGGCCGCGCCGAGCCGGGCGACAAGACCATGTGCGATGCCTGGTGGCCGGCACTGGCCGCCCTGCAACAGGCGCAGCAGCAAGATCTGCCCCTCAACGAAGCGCTGGACAAGGCGGTGGCAGCCGCCGCGGCCGGTACCGAGGCGACCATCCAGATGCAGGCCCGCAAGGGGCGCGCCAGCTATCTTGGCGAGCGCAGCATCGGCCATCAGGATGCCGGGGCCACCTCGACCCTGCTGCTGCTGACCGCCCTGCGTGACAGAGCGAGGTTGTGACATGATCGGAATCGTAGTTGTCTCTCACAGCGCCCTGCTGGCGGCCGGCTTGAAAGCGCTGGCCGACCAGCTCGGCAGCCCGGCGAAACTGTTGCTGGCGGCCGGGGTCGATGACCCCGACCACCCCATCGGTACCGATGCCATTGCGGTGATGAGTGCGATTGAAGAGGCGGATGACGGCAGCGGCGTGCTGGTGCTGATGGATCTGGGCAGCGCCCTCTTGAGCGCCGAAACCGCCCTCGAACTGCTGCCCCCGGAGCTGAGCGCGAGGGTGCGGCTCTGCCCCGCCCCGCTGGTGGAGGGCACTCTGGCCGCCGTGGTGGCGGCCGGTTCCGGCCTGACGCTGGATGAGGTAACCGCCGAGGCGCTCGGTGCCCTTGGCCCGAAACAAGCGATGCTGCCTGCCAGCCCAGCGCAAGCCGCCACCGAGACAGCCCCCGTTGCCGACGACGGCTGGCTGCGCTGCGAAGTGGTGGTGGATAACCCCCACGGCCTGCATGTGCGCCCCGCCGCCCGGCTAGTGGCCGCCCTCAAGCCCTTTGCCGCTGAGCTCAAGCTGCAAAAGGGGGATAAAGAGGCCAATCCCCGCAGCCTGACCCGGCTCGCCATGCTCAACGTGCGTCAGGGCGACCAGCTCACCCTGCTGGCGCGCGGCGAGGATGCCACCGCCGCACTGACCTGCTTCCAGCAGTTGGCCGACGAGCGCTTCGGCGACTGACGCCACTGTTTCAAGGGGCTGCACTCGCTCGCAGAGCCTGTGCAGCTTCATTCAAGACGAAGGAGTCCCCGGCACTGCCGCCCCTTCGCCCCGATTCTTAATTCATAAAGAGAGAGGGATAAAAAATGGACCGCATTATCATCAGCCCCAGCAAATACGTGCAAGGCAACGGGGCCCTCGCCAATATCGGCAACTACGTCAAAGCGCTCGGCAGCAAGCCACTCATTCTGGCCGACGCCTTCGTCACCAAACTGGTAGGCGATACCGTGGCCACCAGCTTCCAGGGCGCCGGTATCAAGCCGGAGTTTGACTGCTTCAACGGCGAGTGCTCCCGCCCCGAGATCGACCGCCTGCTAGCCCGCTGCCAGCAGACCCCGTTTGACGTCATCATCGGCATCGGCGGCGGCAAAACGCTGGATACCGCCAAGTCGGTCGCCTTCTACCAGAAGGTGCCGGTGGTCATAGTGCCGACCATCGCCTCCACCGATGCCCCCACCAGCGCGCTGGCGGTCATCTACACCCCGGAGGGGCAGTTCAGCGAATACCTGATGATCCCGACCAACCCCAACATGGTCATCATGGATACCGGTGTGGTCTCCCGCGCGCCGGTGCGGCTCTTGGTCTCCGGCATGGGGGATGCGCTCTCCACCTACTTCGAGGCGCGCGCCAACAAGGTCTCCGGTTGCCAGACCATGGCCGGTGGCGCCTCCACCCTGGCGGCGCAGGCCATCGCCGAGCTCTGCTACAAGACCCTGCTGGCCGATGGCTACAAGGCCAAGCTGGCGGTAGAGCAGGGGCTCTGCACCAAGGCGGTGGAGAACATCATCGAGGCCAACACCTATCTGAGCGGTATCGGCTTCGAGAGCAGCGGGCTGGCCGCCGCCCACGCCATCCACAACGGCCTGACCCAGCTGGCCGAGTGTCACCACCTCTACCACGGTGAGAAGGTGGCGTTCGGTACCTTGGTGCAGCTGGTGCTGGAGAACGCGCCGATGGCGGAGATCGAAACCGTGCTGGGCTTCTGCCGCTCGGTGGGCCTGCCGACCAACCTGCATATGATGGGGGTCAAGGAGCTGGATATGGCGCGCCTGATGGAGGTGGCCAAAGCCTCTACCGCCGAGGGCGAAACCATCCACAACATGCCGTTCAAGGTCACGGCCGAGGATGTGCTGGCGGCCATCGTCACCGCCCACCAGCTGGGGCTGTAACCACGCCACCGCTGAACTTGCCATATAAAAACGGCCCCGCATCTGCGGGGCCGTTTCGCTTTCTGCGGGCCGACTATCACGGCTCGCCATCAGCCGTGATAGTCGGCAGGATCGATCTCGAGCAGCTTGAGTC
>NZ_CAWNZT010000422.1:0-2311 GCF_963878965.1 Aeromonas sp. HMWF015
AAAGAAACTTTTGCAACCAAGGGGCTCGACATGACCTTTGATCTGATCAAGACAGTTGCTGGTAGTGTGGCGACCTCGATCCTTTTCTGAGTGTGCAAGCGGCAAAAATTAGCAAAATCCTCTTAGGCACTGCGTGTGCGATACCAGACCATAACACCAGTGGGAGATGGTCGTTTCTCTACCTCAAAAAGCTGAGAACGATGAATAATCTCCCGCCAACTGCCACACCCGTATAGCTTGGGGGATAATCCTGGGCGTCTTTGACCAATACTGCTGATGGCTTCTTTTAACAGTGTCCAACCATCCTTACCTATTCGACGCTCTTCACATTTCAGTTGTTGGATGATAGTAGTATTTTCCCAATCGTTGACAGGTTCACCTGGGAGAATTCCGGATAGTAAAAAAAGCTCTCCCTCAGGGGAGTTCATAAACTCTAGCAGTTCGCTCTTGGCTTTTTCGACGGCAGTAAGGAGAGAATGTAACGCCTCTCTGTTGTCCTTAATGACGTTGGCTGCCGTCGTTAAATAGCGTATTGCCTCTTGGCAACTAGCCTCCGAGTTCAACGCAAAACGTGACAGGAAATGATGCACCAGCTCATTTCGTAACTCGACCAGCTGTTTGAGCTTTTCATTCATCCACTCCCCGCCTTCAAGGCCAAAACTGAAACGGAAGTAACCTCGGCCGTTCAGTGCGTCATCATCAATTTCTTGCTCATCCCCCAACGTCGTTCTTTGGCTCCACTGGCCAACCAAATGCCCCAGAGTCTTTCCGCCTAGAAGCTGGCGGTCGCGTTCTATGTTACCAGCCAACTCATCGAAAAATCCGCATACCTTCAGGGTGGGTAGGGTTACTTTGAGTGTCAATTCAAACTGCTGCAGCTGGAGGAGAGAACGCCCGTACTCCAACGCTATGTGCTCTTTTAATTCATTTAAATCAGGTGGTGCCTTGTCAGTTTTGTGGTGTTCCAATCACGCCCTTCCTTGTGCCCAGTTGAATTACATACGACATGGTCATCAATGTAACGCGTTCATAGTGCAACTTCGATAGCTGCCTGTAGCTTCTCGACTGCTACTCCACCGCCGTACCTGTCGTAACTGATGGCACCATTGGTATGCCCCAAGATCGCCGCCGCGTACTGTAGCGGTACACCATGATCTTTTAACGCTGTTGCCACGGTATGGCGCAGGCTATGGAAGTCTTTGTCTACAGGGCGATGACGACTAAACCACTGCCCCCAAAGATGGCTGTAACCGTCTTGTCGATGAGGTAACTCAGGGAACAGCCGCCCCCCTGCCCTTTCCTGCACGAATTCGATAAAGCCACCAGCAATCAGCGAGGAGTGAATAGGGATCAGGCGGGCACTGTTGGCCGTCTTGAGCTTCTGGTCTGGGCGGTTGTCTCTGATGTTCAGGCACCATACCTCATCGACCTGCTGCACATCATCTGCGTACAACTGGCAGATCTCATTGGCTCTCGCTCCGGTATACAGGCCGAGCAGCGCTATCCACTTGCGGTATGGCTCCTGCTGCTTCGCCCACTGGATCAGCCGCTGTTTCTCCGCAGATGTGTACCCACTGCGAGCATTGACCTCTTTGACCCGTTGTAACTTGAGACCAACGAAGTGATTGACAATGCCCTCGTGGTGATTGCCTAGCCAGACGAACAATAGCGAGAGCTTCTGGAGATACTTGTTGATAGTCGTCGGACTCTTGCCTGAGTTCAGCAATTCGTCTTTGAACTTGACCACATCGGCCTTGCTGTACGCGGTTGGAGGTCTGTCCCCCAGCGCCTTGATGAAATAACCGATGTAGTTCTTCTGATTGCTGAGCTCTTTTGGTGCCCAGGACAACGCCTTTTCTTTCAGGTAACGCTCACTGAGTTCTGAAAGTACAGGGGATGCAATGGCAGAAGGAGCCGCAGGGGCTGACTGAGGGGCTGGATTGGCCGCTGAGGGTGTCTCTTGCTGTAGCCTCTGAGGCTCCGGCAGGGAGCTTGGCTGAGGTTCTGGCTGGACAGCCGCTGGTTTTACCCGAGAACGCGCACAGGCAAGCATCTTAGCCACCTGTTCACGAGCGACCAGCTTGTCCCGAGTACGGAGAGATTTCTTGATGTCTTTGCGGCGACCACAGGGGAGCACTGTCACCTTGCGGTAGTACCAGATACCTTGAGGACTGAGCCAGAGATTCACAGAGAAGACTCCTGATTCATCCACACAAAGTGGATTACCAAGAGGTCTGAAGGGGGGCTATTAGCTGTAACTTATTGAATTGCAGAAACAAGTGGTGGCCCTACCAGCCACATCCCGGCACTC
>NZ_CAWNZT010000423.1:0-5053 GCF_963878965.1 Aeromonas sp. HMWF015
GTGGAAACTCATGTATTTCATGGAGTAAAACTTGCCATAAAAACACCTATACCTATTCATCTCCGATAGAAAATCAGGAAACAAGCAAAAAACCTGCACCTGCATCTACGAACGTATTGGTAAGGTATGTTATTCCTAAAAAATTGAACGTGCGTACATCACCAACTATCAAAGCTAATATAAATACATCTCTTTCAAAAGGGGACTTTGTTTTATTGCACCACCAAGAAAATCAGTGGGCATATATTAGCAAGAGTGGCGTATATGGATGGGTCAGCAAAAAATATCTCTCTTCATCTCCCGTGAATTAATTCATCTTAAACAGAAAGGGCGCTTGCGCGCCCTTCTATATTAATCACCCTTCCTGATTTTCCCCAGCTACCGGTTCGGCGCCGGCGGCGGGTTCAATCTCGATGCGGTCCACCCGCTGCAAACCACGGGGCAGCTTGGCGCCGCGGCGGCCGCGCTCGCCACGGTAGTAGTCGAGATCGGCAGGTTTGAGGGTCAACTTGCGCTTGCCGGCAAACAGGGTGACATATTGCCCCTGCGGGATAATGGCGGCCATCACCATAAACTCTTCCCGCGCCTTCACCCGAGCCGACGGTATGCTGATCAGCTTGTTGCCCTTGCCCTTGCCGAGCACCGGCAGGGTGTTGAGCAGGAACAGCAGCATGCGCCCTTCGTTGGAGATGGCCATGCAAAGATCGGTCTCTGGCGAGCCAATCTTCTGGGGTGCCATCACCTGGCCCCCTTCCGGCACTGTGAGCAGCGCCTTGCCGTTCTTGTTCTTGCCGATGAGGTCGTCATAGGTGCAGACAAAGCCGTAACCGGCATCGCTCGCGATCAGATACGGCTCGCCTTCATTGCCCATCACCAGATGGCGCACCTCTTCCCCCGCCCCCAACGCAAAGCGGCCGGTGAGCGGCTCGCCCTGACTGCGGGCAGATGGCAGTGTGTGTGCTTCCAGTGCATAGGTACGGCCCAGGGTGGAGAGGAACACAGCCTGCTGGTTGCTGCGGCCACAGGCGTGGGCCAGATAGTTATCCCCGGCCTTGTAGGAGAGCCCCGCCACATCGACGTCGTGGCCCTTGGCGGCCCGCACCCAACCTTTATCGGAGAGGATGACGGTGACCGGCTCGCTCGGGGTCAGCTCTTTTTCAGTCAGGGCTACCGCGCTGGCGCGCTCCACCAGCGGGGTGCGGCGATCGTCGCCGTACTTCTCGGCATCCGCAAGCAGCTCTTTCTTGAGCAGGGTATTGAGGCGGCGCTCCGAGCCCAGGATCAGTTGCAGTTTGTCCCGTTCTATCGCCAGTTCATCCTGCTCGGCGCGCAGCTTGAACTCTTCCAGCTTGGCCAGATGACGCAGTTTGATCTCGAGGATAGCCTCGGCTTGGGTTTCGCTGATATTGAAGCGCTCCACCATCACCTTGCCCGGCTCATCCTCGGTGCGGATGATCTCGATCACCTCGTCGATATTGAGGTAGGCCACCAGCAAGCCTTCGAGGATGTGCAGGCGAGCCAGCACCTTGTCGAGGCGATACTGCAAGCGACGACGCACCGTCTCGCGGCGGAAGATGATCCACTCGGAGAGGATCATCTTGAGGGTCTTCACCTGCGGCCGGTTGTCGAGGCCGAGGATGTTGAGGTTGACCCGGTAGTTCTTCTCCAGATCCGTGGTGGCGAACAGGTGGGCCATCAGCCCCTCCACATCCACCCGATTGGAGCGGGGCACGATCACCAGACGGGTCGGGTTCTCGTGGTCCGATTCATCGCGCAGGTCGGTGACCATGGGCAGCTTCTTGGCCACCATCTGGGCGGCGATCTGCTCCATGATCTTGGCGCCGGAAGCCTGATGGGGCAGCGCCGTGATGACGATGTCACCATCCTCCTCGTTCCACACTGCTCGCTGCTTGATGGAGCCCTTGCCGGTCTCGTAGATTTTGCGGATGTCATCGCGCGGGGTGATGATTTCGGCGCTGGTCGGGTAGTCCGGCCCCTGAATGTGCGCCATCAGCGCATCCAGCCCGGCATCGGGGTTATCGAGCAGCTCGGCACAGGCGTAGGCCACTTCCCGCGCGTTGTGGGGCGGGATGTCGGTCGCCATCCCCACCGCGATGCCGGTGATGCCGTTGAGCAGTATGTGGGGCAGGCGGGCGGGCAGTACCACGGGTTCTTTCATGGTGCCGTCGAAGTTCGGCGTCCACTCCACAGTGCCTTGGCCCAATTCGGAGAGCAGCAGCTCGGAGAAGCGCGACAGCCGCGCCTCGGTATAACGCATGGCGGCGAAGGATTTGGGATCGTCCGGCGCCCCCCAGTTGCCCTGACCGTCCACCAGCGGGTAACGGTAAGAGAAGGGCTGGGCCATCAGCACCATGGCTTCATAACAGGCGCTGTCGCCGTGGGGGTGGTATTTACCCAGCACGTCACCCACGGTACGGGCGGATTTCTTGTGCTTAGAGAGGGCCGACAGACCCAGCTCGCTCATGGCGTAGATGATGCGCCGCTGCACCGGTTTGAGACCATCGCCGATATGCGGCAAGGCCCGATCCATGATGACGTACATGGAGTAGTTCAAGTAAGCCTGTTCGGTAAAGGTGCGCATTGGCTGGCGCTCTACCCCGTCCAGACTGAGCTCGATAGCATCACTCATGTGATTTTCTCTTTCGGTTCGGGAGCCGCCACAGGGCGACTCCGGCTAAATGCTTGCTGGCCCGCACAGGGCCAGCCGACGGCTTAGATGATGGCGAGATTACCCTTCTCTTCCAGCCACTCACGACGATCGCCGGAGCGTTTCTTGGCCAGCAGCATGTCCATCAGTTGCAGGGTCTCGTCCCCCTCCTCCATCTCGCCCATGGTGAGCTGCACCAGACGGCGGGTATTGGGATCCATGGTGGTTTCCCGCAGCTGTTTCGGGTTCATCTCACCCAGACCCTTGAATCGGGTCACCATCACCTTGCCTTTCTTCTTCTCGGCCTCGACCCGTTGCAGCACGCCGTTCTTCTCGTCCTCGTCGAGGGCGTAGAACACCTCCTTGCCGATGTCGATCCGGTAGAGCGGCGGCATGGCCACATAGACGTGGCCCTTGTTGACCAGGGTGCGGAAGTGCCTCACGAACAGGGCGCAGAGCAGGGTGGCGATGTGCAGACCGTCAGAGTCCGCATCCGCGAGGATGCACACCTTGCCGTAGCGCAGGCCGCTGAGATCCTCGGAGTCGGGATCCAGGCCAATGGCCACCGAGATATCGTGCACTTCTTGGGAGGCGAGCACCTGACCGGCCTCCACCTCCCAGGTGTTCAGTATCTTGCCGCGCAGGGGCATGATGGCCTGAAATTCACGATCCCGCGCCTGCTTGGCGCTGCCGCCCGCTGAGTCACCCTCCACCAGGAACAGTTCGCCCTGCATGGGGTCGGCACAGTTGCAGTCGGTCAGCTTGCCGGGCAGCGCCGGGCCCTGGGTAATCTTCTTGCGCACCACCGTCTTGGCGGCGCGCAGTCGGCGCTGGGCGCTGCTGATACAGATCTCGGCAATCTGCTCCGCCAGCTCGGTGTTGCTGTTCAGATAGAGGCTGAAGGCATCCTTCACTACGCCGGAGACAAACGCCGAGCTCTGGCGGGAGGAGAGGCGCTCCTTGGTCTGACCGGCGAACTGGGGATCCTGCATCTTGATGGAGAGGATGTAGGCGCAGCGATCCCAGATGTCTTCCGGGGTCAGCTTGACCCCGCGCGGCAACAGGTTACGGAACTCGCAGAACTCGCGCATGGCGTCGAGCAGCCCCTGACGCAGGCCATTGACGTGTGTACCGCCCTGGGGCGTCGGGATCAGGTTCACATAGGATTCGGCGAGGCACTCGCCCCCTTCCGGCAACCAGCAGAGTGCCCAGTCCACGGCGGACTGTTCGGTGCTGAAGGCGCCGACGAAGGGCTGCTCCGGCAGGCAGGTGAACTGCTTGACCGCATCGACCAGATAATCCTTGAGGCCATCTTCGTAGCACCACTCCAGCTTGATGCCGGTGTTCTTGTCGAGGAACTTGATGGTGAGGCCGGGGCAGAGCACGGCCTTGGCCTTGAGCAGGTGCTCCAGCTTGGTGACCGAGAACTTGGGCGAATCAAAGTAGCTCGCCTGCGGCCAGAAGCGCACCCGGGTGCCGGTGTTGCGACGACCGCAGGTGCCGGTGATGGTCAGCTCCTGCACCTTGTCGCCGCGCTCGAAGGCGATGTCATAGACCTGGCCGTCGCGACGCACCGTCACCTCGACCCGATCGGAGAGAGCGTTCACTACCGAAATACCCACCCCGTGCAGACCGCCGGAGAACTGGTAGTTCTTGTTGGAGAACTTGCCCCCCGCGTGCAGCTTGCAGAGGATCAGCTCCACACCACACACCCCCTCCTCCGGGTGGATATCGACCGGCATGCCACGGCCGTCATCGATCACCTCGAGGGACTGGTCTTCATACAGGGTCACCTCCAGGGTACGGGCGTGACCCGCCAGCGCCTCGTCGACGCTGTTGTCGATGACCTCCTGGCCGAGGTGATTGGGCCGGGTGGTGTCGGTATACATGCCGGGGCGACGACGCACCGGCTCAAGGCCATTGAGGACCTCAATGGCATCCGCATTGTATTGAGTAGACATGGAGGGCCTTGCGAATTGACGTTTGGAGGGAATCTTAACTGCTAGGCGGGGGTAGAACAAACTCCCCGCACCGAAAGCTTGATCTGGAGAAGAACAAGCAGGGCGAGACCGCCCTTATTGACTCAAACCTGACTATAACCCGAGGAAACGGATGATCTGGGCAGGGTAGCGCTCGAACGCCACAAAGGCGTGATTGCCACCGCACTCCAGCGAGAGGCGGGCAAAGCGGTATTCATCCAGCGCCTTGCGATAGTCGAGCACCTCATCCCCCTGCTGTTGCAGGATCCAGAGTCGCTCCGGCGCCGCCACCGGTACCGCCAGTGCCCGCAGCTCGTCCATATGTTCAGGCAGCAGTTCGTACTGCTCACCCGTATAGGGATTGGTCTGGGGGCCAAGGTAGTCACAAAGCAGCTCATGCGGGCGC
>NZ_CAWNZT010000423.1:5063-10571 GCF_963878965.1 Aeromonas sp. HMWF015
GCAGATTGGCGATGGTCTGCTCGATAGCCGCCCAGGCCGCCGCTGGCGTATTGGGCTGGGCCGGAATGATCACTTCGATGTCGGGCTGGTTGGCGGCCACCCAGGCAGCCATCTGCTGCGCCTTGGCGGAGCCCGGTGAGGAGTTGAAACCGTGCAGGTAGAGGAGAACCGACTTCATGGAATGCTCTCCTCAATAACCGGTGGCGTTGGGGTCGGGCACAAACTGCCCCACCGGCAGGCGCCACACCTCGCTGGCCACCCGCCCATCCGGATAGAGGGTGAGATAGCGCCAACCCGGGCCGGATTCATCCAGCGCGAAGCCATCAGAGAGCGGTTTGAACTGGATGCAAGTCGATGGGCTGGCAATCAGCCGCACCCCGCGGTGCTCCTCGTCAAACTCCTGATGGACGTGGCCAAACAGGATGGTCTTCTGCTGCGGATGACGAGCCAGCACGGCAAACAGGTCATCGGCATTCTTGAGATTGTGCTGATCCAGCCAGGCACAGCCCACCGGCACCGCCTGATGGTGCAGGGTGATAAGGGCGTGGCGATCAGGATATTGGCGCAGGGCACGGTCGAGGGCGGCTAGCTGGTGATCGCCAATCATGCCGTGGGGTTTGCCGCGCACCTGGGTGTCGAGCAGGATCACCTGCCAGTGGTCGCCCACCAGCTGCTTGGATTCGCTGATCCCGGCGGCATGGAGATATTCGGTCATCAGCGGGCTGTCATCGTGATTGCCCGGCAGCCAGTAGATGGGGCGGCCAAGGGGCGCCATCATGGAGGCGAAACGCTGATAGGATTCCGGGCTGTGATCCTGCGACAGATCGCCGGTCGCCAGAATCACCTCGTAGGGGTGTTCATTGGCCTGCACCTGTTCCAGCACGGCGGCCAGACTCTCTGCGGTGCGCACAGCCAACAGCCGCCCTTCGGCACTCGCGAAGAGGTGGGTGTCGGTAATTTGCAACAGGCGCACACTGCCGTCCTGCGCCTGGGGGAGCTCTGTTTCCAAAATCACGCTTCTTTTTATTTGTTCAACTGGAGATATTGATCGGGCTGGTACCATGTCTGAGACAAAATTTTAGCCATTCAGCCAGAAACAGATTTACCTGCTCCTTTTCGTCCCGCTGGTGCATCTTTTTATTGGGATAATCATAACGTGGTTGCAAACGGGAAATCTGTTGCGCTGCACACACTTCCGCCATCCGCACATCATGATACAAACGAATCTCTATCTGAGCTTGTAAATATTCGGGCAATTCGGGGTTGTGCTGGCTCAGGATCACCTGATTGGTGAAGCGACTCTCGCCAATGATGGTGAGCTGGAACTGCAGATCGTTGCCGACCCGATAGCGGCGCTCGGCCCCGACTTCCCCATCTGGCGGCAGCAGTTTCATCAACGCCATGTAATTGACCTCGCAGGTACGCTGCAAGGACATCAGATCAGGCACATAGCGCCTGCTCTGTTGCAGGGTCAGCGCCACCTCAGCGATCCGCCAGCCAGCGGGCGCGCAGCTCGCCATGGTTGAGGGCCAGCCACTGCAGGGCGATAACCGAGGCCGCATTGTCGATGCGCCCCTCTTTGAGCCAGGCGTAGGCCTGTTCGCGGCTCACCACGTGCACTCGGATATCCTCACCTTCATCAGCCAGACCGTGCAGCCCCTCGGCCTTGCTGGCATCCACCTCGCCCACAAAGACCTCGATCCGCTCGGTGCTGCCGCCCGGGCTCACCAGATAGCTGATGGCATGCTCGCAGCGGGCCACCTCGATCCCGGCCTCTTCCACCGCTTCGCGGCGCACCACCGCCTCGGCGGTCTCCCCTTCGTCGATGATGCCGGCCACCAGCTCCAGCAGCCAGGGGGTCGGACTGGTCTCCATGGCGCCGATGCGGAACTGCTCCACCAGCACGATCTGGTCGCGTACCGGATCATAGGGCAGCAGCGCGGCAGCATGGCCCCGCTCGAACAGCTCGCGCACGATGGGCTGGTTCCAGCCGCCCGCAAATAACCGATGCTGCAGACGATAGACATTCACCTTGAAGAAGCCGTTATATCCAGCTGATTTTTCAATGATTTTCACATCATCGGCGGCGTAATGCCGATCTTGCGGCAAGGGTTGCTGCGACATCCGGGGCTCCCGTCAGCTTGACTTGTATCAGTTTGACCATAAAATCCGAGGAACATGAATGAACGTTCATTCACTCGGCGTGCCATGGTAATGAGGGGTGGATTTTAGCAGCCACAGACCATTTGGCTAGGCGCGCGGGGAGAAAACTGCGTCCGGTTCTTGACGTTCCCGTCACCGGACCTGAGACTCTTAGCATTAAATTTTGCTTATAGTAGAGTGATTAAGCTGCAATCAAGCTTGGTCGGTGACAATATTTGCCTCTCCAGCAACCAGTTTGGGTTACTACATAAGGTTAAAACGATCTATGAAAAGAACACTTTTGTCAGTCATGGTGTTGCTGGGCGTCAGTGCCGGTGCCCATGCCGAAAACCTGCTCGACATCTACCAGCAAGCCCAGATCAAAGACCCGCAGTTGCTGCAGTCCAAAGCCGTTCGCGACCAGGCCTTCGAGAAGATCAACGAATCCCGTGCCCCTCTGCTGCCCCAGATCGATCTGGGTGCCGGGCTCAATTATCTGCAAAACAAGAACGATACCCAGAGCAATACCAACGCCAAGGGCGAGGTGACGCTGTCGCAATCCCTCTATCGTCGCAGTAACTGGGTCAATCTGGATATCAGCGAGAAGCAGGCCACCCAGTCAGATGTCGCCTACAACCTCGAGATCCAGAACCTGATGGTGCGCACCGCCAAAGCCTACTTTGATGTGCTCAAGGCGATGGATACCCTGGAGTTCGTTCGTGCCAACAAGGTTGCGGTAGAGCGTCAGCTGGAGCAAACCCAGCAGCGTTTCGAAGTGGGCCTGACCGCCATCACCGACGTTCATGAAGCCGAAGCCTCCCGCGACCAGGCGCTGGCTGACGAGATCAATGCCGAAAACTCGCTGGACAACAGCTACGAGACCCTGCGCGAGCTGACCGGTATCGATCACCGCAATCTGGACGTGCTGAACACTGATCGTTTCAGCCCGCAGAAGACCGCCTTCGGCTCCGACAAGTGGCTGGAGCTGGCGCTGGACAAGAACCTGCAACTGCACAGTGCCCGCATCAGCAAGGACATTGCCAAGGAGCAGATCGATCTGGCCAAGACCGGCCATGAGCCGACTCTGGATCTGGGTGCCGGACTGCAAACCAGCAATACCGATTACAAACTTGATAGCATGCCGGGCGGCAATGACAATCAGGCCAATATCGGCCTGACCTTCAAGCTGCCCATCTACAGCGGTGGCGCCACCAGCTCCAAGGTGAAACAGGCTCAATACAACTACGTAGCGGCCAGCGAACTGCTGGAGAAGAACTTCCGCTCGGTGCAGAGCACAGTGCGCTCCTCCTACAACAACGTGAACGCCAGCATCGGCTCGGTACGTGCCTACAGCCAGTCTGTGGTCTCCGCCGACAGCGCCCTGAAGGCGACCGAAGCCGGTTACGAAGTGGGTACCCGTACCATCGTCGACGTGCTGGACTCCACTCGCAAGCTGTACGAGGCCAAGCAGAAGCTCTCGGAAGCCCGTTACAACTACATCCTCAATATCCTGAGCCTGAAACAGGCTGCCGGTATTCTGGAAGCGCAGGACCTGGTGGAAGTGAACCAGGGTCTGATGCCTGCCACGGCAAAAGCCAAAGGCTGATAGCCGCCATCGTGCATGAAAAAGGCGACCGCAAGGTCGCCTTTTTGTTATCCGCATTTCTGTCGGCTTGCAGCCGCCGATAGTGAGCCCCGCCAGATTACGGGGCTAACAGAACGTTAGCCCCGCTCGCGGATCGTCTTGATGATGTCGGTGGTAGAGCAGCCATCCTCGAAGTTGAGAACGCGCACCTCACCGCCGTTGGCAGTAACCTCGGCGTAACCGGCGATATCTTCCGGCTTGTAGTCGCCGCCCTTGACCAGCAGATCCGGCAGGATCTCGGCGATCAGGCGCTGCGGGGTATCTTCACCAAATGGCACAACCCAATCCACCGCGCCCAGCGCAGCCAGTACGGCCATGCGGCGCTCAGTCGGGTTGACCGGACGACCCGGCCCTTTCAGGCGGCGAACCGATTCGTCGGTATTGACCGCCACGATCAGGCGATCCCCCAGCTTGCCGGCGTTGGCCAGATAGGAGACATGGCCAGCGTGCAGGATGTCGAAGCAACCGTTGGTCATCACTACCTTCTCGCCGCGCAGACGGGCGGCACGAACCGCCACTTTCAGCTGGGCTTCGGACATGACGCCGAAGCCTGTCTCCTGCTCGGTATAGAGGGCGTTGGCCAGCTCGACCGGGCTAACGGTAGAGGTACCCAGCTTGCCGACCACGATACCGGCTGCGGTATTGGCCAGCGCACAGGCTTCGTCCAGGCTCTTGCCTGCCGCCAGCGAGGTGGCCAGGGTAGAGATCACGGTATCACCGGCACCGGTCACATCATAAACCTCGTGGGCCTGAGCCGGCAGATGCAGCTCCGGCTGACCTTCGCGGATCAGGGTCATGCCGTTCTCGGAACGGGTGACCAGCAGGGCATCCAGCTCGAAGCGTTTGACCAGATCCAGCCCCTTGGCGACCAGCTCCTCTTCGCTCTTCACCTTGCCCACCACGGCCTCGAACTCGGACATGTTGGGGGTCAGCAGGGTGGCACCGCGATACTTCTCGAAGTCGGTCCCCTTGGGGTCGACCAGCACCGGAATACCGGCGGCTCGGGCGCGCTGGATCATGCCGGGCACGTCGTTGAGAGCACCCTTGCCGTAGTCGGAGAGGATCATCACGTCGCTATTCGGCAGCGCCTGCTCGACCTTGTTCATCAGCAGGGTGGCATCGACGGAGTGGAAGGGCTCTTCAAAGTCCAGACGCAGCAGCTGCTGGTTGCGGGACAGCACCCGCAGCTTGGTGATGGTCGGGAAGTCGGCCAGACGAACGAAGTCACAGGCCACCTTGACGCCAGCCATCTGGCCAGCCAAAGCATCGGCAGCCTCGTCCTGACCGGTCAGACCAAGCAGCACGGCATGAGCGCCAAGGGCGGCGGAGTTGAGGGCCACGTTGGCCGCGCCACCGGGACGCTCCTCAATGTGTTCAACCTTGACCACGGGCACCGGCGCCTCGGGGGAGATCCGGCCAGTGGGGCCATGCCAGTAACGGTCCAACATGACATCGCCAACGACCAGAACGCGGGCTTTTTCAAAATCGGGCAGGGTGATCTTCATCTGTATCGACTCTCAAAACCTGAAAAATCAGCGGGGGATTTTATCACACTCTTTTATCCGGTGTAGAAAAAGCCGACCGCAGTTGCCGCCGCTGTCACGCTAACCGGACGCAGGCTACCCCTCTGACCAGCACACAGCCATTCGCCCCCGCCCCCCCTTTTCGGCTAGAATCCCCCGATTGTGTTTGCGAACAAGAGATTAGCCATGGCCCATGAC
>NZ_CAWNZT010000424.1:0-2770 GCF_963878965.1 Aeromonas sp. HMWF015
CCCCATCAACGGCATGGCGAGCAAGAGCTCCCAGTCCGAGGGGAGCCTTATCTCCACCAGCGGCGACAACGGCCTGCTCACTACCATCACCCAGTTTGATCCGCTCTACGTCAACTTCTCCTACTCGGAGCAGGATCGCCTCAACTTCGAAAACTCGGTAAAGAAAGGGGTGATTGAGGCGAAGGATGCCACCACCTGGCGCACCCATATTCGTCTGGCCGATGGCTCCCTCTACCCGGAGGCGGGCAAGCTCAACTTCTCCGACAACCGGGTCGATCCCCAGACCGGCACCATCCGTGCCCGCGCCATCTTCGACAACAAGGACGGCGTACTGCTGCCGGGCCAGTTTGTCCGCATGACCATCGATCTGGGCACCCGCAAAAATGCCATCGTGGTACCGCCGCGCGCCATCGTCCAGTCCCAGGCTGACCGCATGGTGATGGTGGTCGATGCCGACAACAAGGTGGTGCCCCGTCCGGTGACCCTGGGCGCGGCAGTCGACTCCGGCGTGCTGATCGAGAGCGGCCTGCGGGCAGGTGAGCGCTATATCGTCGAAGGCTTGATGAAGGCTCACCCCGGCGCCGTGGTAAAACCTGTCTCTGCCGACGAGATGAAGGCGATCACCGGCAAGGTGGTCAGCCAGTCTGCGGCCAAGTAAGGAGCCCGTATGTTTTCCAAGTTCTTCATAGAACGCCCCATCTTCGCCAGCGTGATTTCGATCATTATCGTGCTGGGCGGGTTGGCGGCGATGCGAGCGCTCCCCATCGAGCAATATCCCCAGATCACCCCGCCGGTGGTCTCGGTCACGGCGTTTTATCCGGGTGCAACCCCGGAGGTGATCTCCCAGACCGTGGCAGCGCCGCTGGAGCAGCAGATCAACGGCGTCGAGCGGATGATCTACATGCAGTCGGGGTCGGCCTCCAACGGCCAGATGAACCTCAACGTCTACTTCGAGATCGGCACCGATCCTGATCAGGCCACCATCAACGTCAACAACCGGGTCTCGGCCGCCATGGCCCAGCTGCCGGAAGAGGTGAAAAAGCAGGGGGTGACGGTCAAGAAGAAATCGACCTCCATCCTGCAGGTGGTTACCCTCCAGTCGCCGAACGGCTCGTTTGATACCACCTATCTGTCGAACTACGCCCTGCTCAACATCATCGACGAGCTCAAGCGGATTCCCGGCATCGGTGATACCACCTTGTTTGGCGGTACCGACTATGCGATGCGTATCTGGCTGCGGCCGGATCGACTGGCCCAGCTCGAGCTCACCCCGAGCGACGTGATTGGCGCCATTCGCGAGCAGAACACCCAGTTCGCGGCAGGCAAGATCGGTGCCCAGCCCACCACGGCCCCCATCGACTTCACCTACACGGTGCAGACCAAAGGGCGCCTTGAGGATGTGAAGGAGTTCCAGAACATCATCGTCCGCTCCATGCCCGATGGCTCCAAGATCCGGGTCCGCGATGTCGCCCGGGTCGAGCTGGGGGGCAAGGATTATGATCTGGTCGCCCGCGCCAACGGCAAACCGGCCATCGGTATCGCCACCTATCTGCAGCCAGGCGCCAACGCCGTCGCGGTCGCCGATGCGGTACACGCCACCATGGAGCGACTCAAGGAGCGCTTCCCGCAGGATATCGAGTACCAGATCCCCTACGACACTACCGAGTTCGTGAAGATCTCCATCGAAGAGGTGGTACACACCCTGTTCGAGGCGATCGTGCTGGTGTTCGTGGTGGTCTATCTGTTCCTGCAGAACTTCCGCGCCACCCTGATCCCCTGTATCGCGGTGCCGGTGTCGCTCATCGGGACCTTCGCCGGCATGCTGGTGCTCGGTTTCTCCATCAACCTGCTGACCCTGTTCGGCATGGTGCTTGCCATCGGTATCGTGGTGGATGACGCCATCGTGGTGCTCGAGAACGTCGAGCGGATCATGAGCGAGAAGAAGTGTTCGCCCAAAGAGGCTGCCATCCTCGCCATGCAGGAGGTCTCCGGTCCGGTGGTCGCCATCGTACTGGTGCTCTGCGCCGTGTTCCTGCCGGTTGCCTTTATGGGCGGCATGACCGGGGTGATGTACAAACAGTTCGCCATCACGGTCGCGGTCTCGGTCGCCATCTCCGGTCTGGTGGCACTGACTCTCTCCCCGGCCCTCTGTGCCGTGTTGCTGAAAGAGGGACACCACAAACCGGCCCGCTTCTTCGTCTGGTTCAACGAAAAATTTGACCAGCTGACCCGCGGCTATGTACGGGGTGTGGCCTTCCTGAACCGTCGGGTGGGGGTCGCCTTTGCCATCATCGCCGTGCTGATCCTCTCCATCTACGGCCTCTTCCTGAAAGTGCCGGGCGAACTGGTACCGAACGAAGATCAGGGCTACCTCATCTCCGCCGTCATGCTGCCGGATGCCGCCGCGATGAGCCGGACCCAGGCGGTGGCGGATCAGTTCGACAAGATCGCCATGGCCAACCCCCATGTGAAGGATGTGATCACCTTCTCGGGCTTTGACATTCTCTCCAATGCCATCATCAGCAACAGCGGCATGACCTTCATTACCCTGAAGGACTGGAGCGAGCGTCAGGGGACAGGACAGGACTCCTTCTCGCTGGCCAAGACCTTCCAGGGCTTGAGCCTGATGGGGCTGGCGGATGGCTTTGTCGCCTCCTTCAACCCGCCTCCCATTCAGGGGATGTCCACCACAGGTGGCCTTGAGGCCTATCTGCAGAACCGTGGCACCGGCAACGCCCAGGCCTTCTCCGGCGAAGTGCAGCGCTTCCTC
>NZ_CAWNZT010000425.1:0-4964 GCF_963878965.1 Aeromonas sp. HMWF015
TCAATAAAGTCATCGCTCTAATTATTTTCCTGCATCACCATCATTTTATTTGTCATGGATGTTTTTTGGTGGTTTATTTTATTTGTGTCAGGTTTTGTCGGAGTCCATACCTGTCAAATGAAAAAGGATATTTCTACACAATAACAATTATCGTATGTCTGAAAGAGGGATAAATGATGAATAGAATAATTACCGCCAATCTGGCGTTTTTGGCGTCTTCATTGATGCTCGCTCAGGTGCAGGCGGCTGAACCTGTCTACCCTGATCAGGTCAAGTGGGCGGGGCTTGGCACGGGCGTCTGTGCCAGTGGTTACCGTCCTCTGACCCGTGATGAAGCCATGAGTATCAAGGGTAATCTGGTCAGCCGCATGGGGCAGTGGCAGATCACCGGACTGGCGGATCGCTGGGTGATTATGGGGCCAGGATATAATGGCGAAATCAAACAGGGCACTGCCGGAGAAACCTGGTGCTATCCAAATTCACCGGTTTCCGGAGAAATACCAACACTCTCTGACTGGAATATTCCGGCGGGTGATGAGGTCGATGTGCAATGGCGGCTTGTCCATGATAATGATTATTTTATCAAGCCAGTCAGTTATCTCGCCCATTATTTGGGATACGCCTGGGTGGGTGGGAATCATAGCCCCTATGTCGGGGAAGATATGGATGTTACCCGGGTTGGCGATGGCTGGCTGATAAAGGGAAATAATGACGGCGGCTGCTCCGGATATCGTTGCGGGGAGAAGAGCTCCATCAAGGTAAGCAACTTCTCATATACCCTGGAACCCGACTCCTTCAGCCATGGTCAGGTCACCGAGAGCGGCAAGCAGCTGGTCAAGACCATCACGGCCAATGCGACCAACTACACCGACCTGCCCCAGCAGGTGGTGGTGACCCTGAAGTACGACAAGGCCACCAACTGGTCGAAAACCGATACCTACAGCCTGAGCGAGAAGGTGACCACCAAGAACAAGTTTCAATGGCCGTTGGTAGGTGAAACCGAACTGGCCATCGAGATCGCAGCGAGCCAGAGCTGGGCCTCCCAGAAAGGGGGTTCGACGACCGAGACCGTCTCGGTTGAAGCGCGCCCCACGGTGCCGCCTCACTCCAGCCTGCCGGTGCGGGTTGCCCTCTACAAGTCCAACATCTCCTACCCCTACGAGTTCAAGGCCGAGGTCAATTATGACCTGACCATGAAGGGCTTCCTGCGTTGGGGCGGCAATGCCTGGTATACCCATCCTGAGAATCGCCCCACCTGGGAGCACACCTTTGCCGTCGGCCCGTTCCGCGACAAGGCCAGCAGCATCCGCTACCAGTGGGACAAGCGTTATATCCCGGGTGAAGTGAAGTGGTGGGACTGGAACTGGACCATCAGCGAGTATGGTTTGTCGACCATGCAGAATAACCTGGGTCGTGTGCTGCGCCCGATCCGTTCGGCGGTGACCGGTGACTTCTATGCCGAGAGCCAGTTTGCCGGTGATATCGAAATCGGTCAGCCCCAGACCCGTTCCGCGAAGGCTGCGCAGTTGCGTAACTCCTCTGCTGAAGGTGTGGCACTGACCGGTGTGGATCTGGACAGCGAGGCCCTTGCCAACGAAGGGTTTGGCAATGTATCCCTGACCATAGTTCCGGTTCAATAACCTTACTCGCAGGCCCCTTTCATAGGGGCCTGTTTCTGTTCTGCGCAAGACGATGCACTTGCCCTGCGCCCCTCGATTTTCCCTCTTTTTGTCCTCTTGTCCCTGAATGATCACAACAGGAAGCTATGGCTTGCCAAGGTGATGCCAACGCAGGTTTGACCTCTGCCCGGGGTGGCCCCGTGAGCGAGACATTGTTCACTCATTTGTTGAAAGAGGCGTGTTGGCCAGATTGTTAACGGCTTGTGCTTTAGATTTTCCCCCTTATACTGGCGCCATCTTGTCGGAGTGCTGACCGTCGAACGACGCGAAGCTGAGACCGTTAATTCGGGATCCGTGGAACCTGATCAGGTTAAAACCTGCGAAGGGAACAAGGGTAACTTGCGGGTTACCGCGCCGGGGGAGGAACAAGCCTCTTCCGCTCATCGAAGGGATCACCCTTGATGGGTCAGGGTGCACAGGAGGGAGTCTGTCCCGTCCGGTTTTCCAGCACGTGGGGCGCCTTGCCCACCGCGTGCAGAGAGCGGGAAGTGGCAGAACAGCAGTGCGGAGATCCATCCAGCGTGCACTCCCTCCCGAGATAAACACCCGCCGCAAGTTCATCTTCTCCTCGAACTCCAGACAAGCAAACACCCATAACTTCAACCAGTTAATGTGAGTTTTGCTATGTCTACTTCCGTATCTGATACCACCAAATCCAGCCGCCGTGAGCAGCGCTCCAGCGCCCAGGCCTTTATCGACAGCCTCAAGGGGATGGCTCATCCCAACTCCCGGCGCATCTTTATCGAAGGCTCCCGTGCCGATATCCGGGTGCCCCTGCGTGAAATCCAGCTGGCCGATACCTTCGTCGGCGGCACCAAAGAAAATCCCCAATTCGAGCCCAACGAGCCGGTGCCGGTCTACGACACCTCGGGCCGTTACGGGGAGGAGGGGGTCGCCATCGACGTGCGCCGCGGCCTGCCGCGCCTGCGGGAGAACTGGGTGCTGGAGCGGGATGACACCGACGAACTGCCGGGGCTCAGCTCCACCTTCACCCAGGAGCGTCTGGCCGATGAGGGGCTGGATCACCTGCGCTTCGAGCATCTGCCGAAACCGCGCCGCGCCAAGCCGGGTCGTCGGGTTACCCAACTGCACTATGCCTGTGCCGGCATCGTCACTCCCGAGATGGAATTTATCGCCATTCGCGAAAACATGGGCCGTGAGCGGGTGCGCTCTGAACTGTTGCGTACCCAGCATCCGGGCCGTGATTTTGGTGCCCGTTTGCCCCAGAACATTACCCCCGAATTCGTGCGCGATGAGGTGGCCGCCGGTCGCGCCATCATCCCCAGCAACATCAACCACCCGGAAGCGGAGCCGATGATCATCGGCCGCAATTTTCTGGTGAAGATCAACGCCAACATTGGCAACTCGGCAGTCACCTCCAGCATCGAGGAGGAGGTAGAGAAGCTGGTCTGGTCGACCCGCTGGGGCGCCGACACCGTCATGGATCTCTCCACCGGCCGCTACATCCACGAAACCCGCGAGTGGATCCTGCGCAACAGCCCGGTGCCCATCGGTACCGTGCCCATCTATCAGGCGCTGGAGAAGACCAACGGCGTCGCCGAAGACCTCACCTGGGAGCTGTTCCGTGACACCCTGCTGGAGCAGGCCGAGCAGGGGGTGGACTACTTCACCATCCATGCCGGTGTCTTGCTGCGCTTCGTGCCGATGACCGCCAAGCGCCTCACCGGCATCGTCTCGCGCGGCGGCAGCATCATGGCCAAGTGGTGCCTCTCCCACCATAAAGAGAACTTCCTCTACCAGCACTTCCGCGAGATCTGCGAGATCTGCGCCGCCTATGATGTGGCCCTGTCGCTGGGCGACGGTCTGCGCCCGGGCTCCGTCTATGACGCCAACGACGAGGCCCAGTTCGCCGAGCTTCGCACCCTGGGCGAGCTGACCCAAATTGCCTGGGAGTACGACGTGCAGGTGATGATCGAGGGTCCGGGTCATGTGCCGATGCACATGATCGAGCGCAACATGACCGAGCAGCTGGAGCACTGCCACGAGGCACCGTTCTATACGCTGGGCCCGCTCACAACCGATATCGCGCCGGGTTACGATCACTTCACCTCCGGCATCGGCGCCGCGCTCATCGGCTGGTACGGCTGCGCCATGCTCTGCTACGTGACCCCCAAGGAGCATCTGGGACTGCCCAACAAGGAGGATGTGAAGCAGGGGCTGATTACCTACAAGATCGCCGCTCACGCCGCCGATTTGGCCAAGGGGCACCCGGGTGCCCAGATCCGCGACAACGCCATGTCCAAGGCGCGCTTCGAGTTCCGCTGGGAGGATCAGTTCAATCTGGCCCTCGACCCCGACACCGCTCGCGCCTACCACGACGAGACCCTGCCGCAGGAGTCCGGCAAGGTGGCTCACTTCTGCTCCATGTGCGGGCCCAAGTTCTGCTCCATGAAGATCACTCAGGATGTGCGCGACTACGCAGCCAAGCTTGAAGCGGTGGAGATCAAGCTGGTCGGTATGGATGGCCAACAGGAGCAGGTAGTGGCTCAGGTGGAGAGCGGCATGGCCCGCATGGCGGAAACCTTCAAGGAGACCGGTGGCGAGATCTACCATCAGGCGGCGGCGCTGAAACAGGCCGCAGGGGAGGAGGCGTGAGCAGTGCAAGCGGGGCTGTCAGCCCCGCCGATCAGCTGCCTGTGACGGACTCGCGTCCTGTGGTCTGGACTATTGCGGGTTCAGATTCCGGCGGTGGCGCCGGCATTCAGGCCGACTTACACACATTGCACGACCTTGGCGTGCACGGCTGTTCGGTTATCTCCGCCATCACAGCCCAGAACTCGGTGGCGGTGAAGATGGTCGACCCCGTGCTGATGCAGACCTTCACCGCCCAGATCGACGCCCTTAGCGTCGATCTGCCGCCCGCCGCCATCAAGATCGGTCTGCTGCCGACCCGGCTTCACGTCGAGGTACTGGCCCGCCGACTGGCAACCATCGAGGCCCCCTTCGTGGTCTACGATCCGGTGGCCATCGCCAGCACCGGCACCCCGATGGCGGAGCCCAATATGCTGGAGGCGGTGCGCGAGCAGCTGTTGCCACGTCTGTCGCTCATCACCCCCAACGGCCCCGAACTGGAGGCCCTGACCGGCATTCCCGCGACCAGCCCTGTGCTGGTGCGCTTCGCCGCCCAGCGGCTGCGCGAACTCGGCGCCCGCGCCGTGCTGGTCAAGGGCGGCCATCTGGGTTGGAGCGGTGAACTCTGCCTCGATTACTACCAGGACGAGACCCGCGAATTCTGGCTGGCGGCGCCGCGCCTCGATACCCGCC
>NZ_CAWNZT010000426.1:0-1124 GCF_963878965.1 Aeromonas sp. HMWF015
CTCGGTAAATGATAACTCTATAAGAAATTTATTGGATGACACAATATGGTTATCAGACCCGAAAAACTTTAATGACCCTTATGATTGCTCATTTCATTATGATATAGAGTTGGATCCTGATGATAGGGAGTCAGTTTTATCAATGGCTCAAGAGAATGGATTAATAGAGCAGTTAACTGAAGAACAAGTTCAGTCAATTGCAGAAAGTCCCCATCCAATGGTAAAGCTTCTTGAACTTAGTTATCCAGAAAGACCTGACTTTGGTCGTACTTGTGGAGAAGCTCTACGTAGTGTAATGAAAGATAGAGCAAAAAATCTTGTGAGAGAAACATCTGAAGGTTTTAAGCAGATGTTCAAGATTTGTTGCTTTTCTGAAAACCCAAAATCAATATTAATGTGGCCACATTATGCCAGTTATCATACTGGTTTTTGTATAGGTTATGATTTCTACGAATTAGGAAATGAAGATTTAAGAGCAAGGTCAATCTACCCTGTTATTTATTCAGATGAAATGTTTGATGCCAGCAACATTTTTGGTAAAAATAAAACCACTAATAATATTCTTTATCTTAATCAAGTCGCCCTCATGAAAAGTACAGAATGGGCTTATGAAAAAGAATGGAGGCTTGTTTTTGGAAATATGATTTTGCCAAAAGAAATGCCTTATAGTATGCCAAAGCCAAAACATGTTATTTTAGGTGCTAAAATTTCCTCAGCTCATGAAGATGAAATTAGGCAGGTATGTGAGGCTAAGAATATAGATGTTTTGAAAATGACAATGTCACACAAACGTTTTTCTTTAAAGATTAACAAATGATCGTATAGGTCAGATATAGTATTTTAATTGCTGATATTGTTAACGAATGGGAACCATGTACCACCACATTGTCGGCATTTATCTATCTGTATGCCAAGGCTTCCTTTTCCTACCAAGGCAGGTAAGCTGCGGGGCAAATAGCGTCAAGCAGGAGAAGGGACGATGACAGAACAATATATCGCCGGGACGATCGGTATTCTGGGGGCGGGGTGGCTCGGGCTGCCGCTGGCGCGGGCTCTGCTGGCGGCAGGCAAGCCGGTGGCGGTGACGGTCAGTAGCGCCGAGAAGGCGGCCCGTCTGCAGGGGG
>NZ_CAWNZT010000427.1:0-593 GCF_963878965.1 Aeromonas sp. HMWF015
TGAGGAGGCGCATATTACGCCTCTCACTTCGAAAGTCAAGCGATTGTTTTCGCTTTTCTTTCGGCGCCCACTTCACTAGGAAGCTGGCTCATCAGTTTGGCGTGTTCCGCCGTGCTGGTAGGGGCGCATTATAGGGAGCGACGCTGCGATGACAAGACTTTTTTTGAAGAAAATCACGAAAATTTCAAATTATTCAATTAGAAACAGCTTATTCAGTGTATATATACAATGTTATCCACAACCCTGTTATTTCACTCCCATTTTAGCGTCATTTATGTCGCCTTCAGTGACCTTGGGAATGCCATACTGGAGCCGATAACCTCTCCCGAGTGGTCCATGGTAGCGCCAATCAGGAAAGCTGGTTACCATGGAGGTGAATATAGTGTTGCACCTTTTTTGCTTTCATTTACAAAAGGTCTTTTAAGATGAATTTATCCAAGTTTCCCGTATATATGCAGGCCGCAATCCTTGCTCTGGTATTGGCAGTGGTTGGCTACCTGGTTGCCCAGGCCCTGCAGTTCTCTTTGAAAGCGGAAGTGATTTTTGCAGCAGGTCTGGCCATCGGCGGTTTCGTGGTACCGCTGTTACTGAAG
>NZ_CAWNZT010000427.1:603-31167 GCF_963878965.1 Aeromonas sp. HMWF015
TCAGGAGACTTGCACCTTATATGTAGGCAACCTGCCCTATCGCGCCAACGAGATTGCAGTGCGCGAATTGTTTGCCGAACAGGGCCAGGTCATTTCCGTGCGGTTGATGAAGGACAAGTCTACCGGCAAGCGCAGAGGTTTCGGTTTCGTGGAGATGCCCGCCGCCGATGCCGCCAAGGCGATTGCCGCGTTGAATGATAAAGAGTACCAGCAGCGCACCCTCAAGGTGCGTGAAGCGAATGACAAACGTGATAAAGAAGAGAGGGAAGGTAGCGAAGCTGACGTCTAACCGCTCGTCAGTACCTTACCTCTTCCAGTGATGACAGCCCCCATGCTTGCAAGGGGGCTGTCAGTTTTTGGGCCTCCCCATCCAGCCGGGTACAATAAGCCCTAGCGATTACCTCTTCTATATATACAGGCTGCACGGCGCCATGCCCGCCATTGCTCAGCAACCAGGCCACCCGTTTGGCAACGGCACTGCCCGAGTCGATCAGCTGGCATTGCGGCATCAGTTGCCCAATCTCTTCATTGAGTAGCGGGAAGTGGGTGCAACCGAGCACCAGCGTATCGGGCTTCTCTTCTCCCTCCAGCCAGTCGGCCAGCACTTCACGCAGCAACGCCATATTGACCGGCAAACCCGCCAGCTTGTGCTCGGCTTCGATTACCAGCTCGGTGGTGCCCTTGAGCAGCACCCGCTTGCCGGGAGCGAACTGGGCGATCAGTTCGTGGGTATAGTCGCGACTCACCGTGCCCGGCGTAGCCAGCAGACCGATACAACCGTTGCGGGTCTGTGCGGCGGCAGGCTTGATGGCTGGCACCACCCCCACCACGGGAATATCCAGTGCCGCACGCAGGGCCGGCAGCGCTATGGTGCTGGCCGTGTTGCAGGCGATCACCACCAGATCGATATGATGACGGGTCACCATGGTGGTAACCAAGCGGGTGCAGGCAGCAATCAGGGCGGGCTCGCTCAATTCACCATAGGGGAAGTTGGCATTGTCGAAGCAGTAGAAATAGTTGTGTGCCGGCAGAACGCGGCGGATCTCGCGGTAGATGGTCAGGCCACCCATACCGGAATCAAACACGAGAATATTGGCCACTTGAGCTCCCCTTTGGTGCAAGGCGGCGATCATACTCCCGCCTGCCGCCAATAGAAAAGGCCCTGCCAATGGCAGGGCCCCTGATTTTTCCGCTTGGCCGGGTCCGGCTTAGAGTGAGTAATCCATCGTCACGTAGTAAGCACGCTCATCGGCAGGATAACCCACCGCAGTCTGATACTCCTTATCCAGCAGGTTGTTGATCTTGCCCGATACCTTGAGTGCCGGCGTCACCTTGTAGCCAACGGCCAGATTCCAGAGGCTGTAACCACCCAGTTCGGTGGTATTGGCCACATTGCCATAGCGCTCCCCCTGATAGATCCAGCTCAACGAGCCGTCAAACTGCTGCCACTGCGCCTGCGTAATCCACTTGGCCCCTTTGCGGGAGATCAGCTGCAACTGCTTGTCGGTCACCTTGTCTTTGGGATCCTTGTACTCGGCAGAGACCCGATGACTCAACCAGCCGGTATCAAACTCCCCTTCCAGCTCGACCCCTTCAATGCGAGCCTTGCCAACGTTTTGTGGTGATGACCCACCATTACCATTAGGGGCCCACTGGATCATCTGCTCGAAATCATTGCGATAACCGGTCATACGCCACTCGACACCCGCAGTTTGACCGTCAAGCATCAGCTCGCTGCTCTTCGACTCTTCCGGCTTCAGGTTGGGATTGCCAGAACCCGGATAGTAGAGATCGTTAAAGGTCGGGGCGCGGAAACCGGTACCGTAACGGGCACTCAGGCGGTAATCCTCCGCAAAGCGCCAGCCAGCACCGGTCTGCCAGGTATTGTGGCGGCCATACTGTTCGTTGTCATCGCTACGGCCGCTCAGCTCACCCTGCCATATCTGGTTGTCAAACTGGGCCAGGGCATAGAGGCCGGTGTTGTCGCGCTCTTTGGCGTCGACCGGATACGTGGAGCCGGAGGAGCGGGAGCGATCATCCAGTCGATCACTCTGCCAATCGGCCCCGCCTCCCAGCGTCCAGCTCTCGTTCAATTTCAAGCTGTTGACCCAGTTCAGGCTGTACTGGCGGGTGTAGGTCCGGGTATTGGCCTGATCGCGGCCACTGTTGTCCTGATAGTCGTACGCATCCTGTTTGGAGAAGGCGCCACGCAACTCACTCAGATAGCGATCATCGTGATAGCGCGACCCCAGCTGATAACTCTGGTTTTCAGTCCAGGTCTCGTTGCGCTGATGGGTGGCAGGCCCCCAGGCGGAAGCCGCAGAAGAGCGATCGTACTGGGCGACATTGCGGAACCAGCGGGTTGTACCGAACAGCTCCCAATTGCTGCCGAGCGCCTGCTGGTAGTCCAGCATGGCGTTGTATCCCTGATGCCCGTGACGGTCATCATCGTTGATGCCGGGCAAGGGGTGTACGTTGTAACCCTCTTCATCATCAAAACCGCCAGCCACCTTGAGCTGACCCGCCTCACCTACCTGGCTGGCACTACTGAAAGCGGCCTGACGCTGTTGATGGGAACCAGCACCGATATTGAACTTGTGCTGATTTGTCCCCTTGTCGAGACGGGTAATGATGTTGATCACCCCACCGATGGCGTCGGAGCCGTAGATGGTGGCACGCGGGCCGCGGATATACTCGATCCGCTCGACCTGATTGAGTGGCAGATTGTTCAGTTCGGTCATTCCGGCGGTCAGGGAGGCACTGCGCACCCCATCCACCAGCACCAGCGTCTGGGAAGAGGTGCCACCACGCACCCGCAGCGAGCTGAGCTGGCCTCGGCCACCATTGCTGACCACTTCCACACCGGGCAGGGTCTTGACCACATCGGTCACGGTCTGGGCTTGCAGGCGATCGATCTCGTCCCGGGTCACCACATTGACCGGGGCAAGCACGCTGGAGGCAGGTTGGGCGACGCGGGTAGCGGTCACCACCATGATGGGATTGACGGGAATGGTCAGCTGCTGGGCAAACGCCGCCGTCGGCAACAGGGCAGCCGCCAGAAATTTCTTCGACATGAGAGATCCTTAAGTTCGCGTAAGTATCTACTTCGTGGCCGGTTTCTCTCGGCCCGAAATACGAACTCTGGCAGGTCTTCGGGCTCGGGGGCTGATAGCCTACGGCGACGGCTTCCCGCCTGACGGCAGTGCCCTGATGTCGCTTCGTTCCCCCTTACCGCTGCGCGCCAGCTCCGGATTCTCACCGGATTCCCTATTAAGCATGATGCGCCAAAGCGGGAGGATTATAGGCAGAGCAAAGCTGGATGTATAGCCATCCAGATTTCTATTTATTGCCAGCCAGCACCGCCAGCCGCTGTTGGGCCCCCTCCATCACCGCCTGTACCCCGGGATGGGAGAGATGGCGCCCTGCCGAGACCAGATAATAAGAGAGGGTAACGTCGGTGAGGGTCGCAATCCGCTCCACCCCGTAGAGGCGACCAATTTCGTCAGCCATCGCCAGCGGCGCCGGGAAGATCCCCATGCCCGCCTTGCCGAACGACTTCATCAGAGTGGAGTCATCAAACTGCCCCACCAGATGGGGGTGAATGCCCTGCTGGCGATACCAGGCCAGCAGCCGATCGTGAGTGGCAGACTTCTCTCCGGGGATCAGTAGCGGCAACCCCTCCAACGAGGCGGGAAAGCCATCCCGCGCCCGCGCCGCCAGCTCCGGGCTGGCAAACAGCGCCAGCGGGCTGCGCCCCAGCTCGTGGTTGTAGCCACGTACACCACTGTCGGGAGGAAGCGGGCGATCGATCAGCACCATATCCAGCTTGTGACGGGCCAGTTCGCTGAACAGCTGCTCGGCCCGCTCCTCGTGGCACACCAGCCGCAGCGGCGTTGCCAGCGCCATGGCGGGGGCCAGCAGCTCGAACGCCAGAGTGCGGGGTACCGAATCGGCGATCCCCACCTGCATGGTCAGCTCCTGACTGGCGTGGCGCAGGGTATGCTCCAGCTCGGCACCGAGCGAGAAAATGGCCCCCGCCTGCTCCTGCGCCTGCCGACCCGCAGCAGTCAGCACCAGACGCCGCCCCACCCGATTGAACAGCGCCACCCCGAGGGACTGCTCCAGCTCGGCCACCTGACCGCTGATGGTCTGCGGCGTGAGATGCAGCTGTTCGGCGGCCTGCGTCACGCTGCCGCTGCGTGCCACATGCCAGAAGTAGTAGAGCTGTTTGTAGTTGAGCATGCCGTTCCCTATCAGTTTTTACCGAACAACCATCAGCGAGAATCTGATTTTATCGAAACATTGCGGGCTCTAGCATGCAACAATTATCTGAACTGCCCTGCGAACCATCATGCTGGACGTTGTTGTACTCTTCTTTCTGTTTGGTCTGCTGGCCGGTCTGGTGCGCTCCGAGCTCAAACTGCCTCCTGCCCTCTACGACACCCTCTCTCTCTTTTTGCTGCTGGCCATCGGCCTCAAGGGCGGCGTCGGTCTGGCCCAGCAATCCCTGCAACCCCTGCTGCCGCAACTTGCGCTGGTGATCCTGCTCGGCGTGGTGCAGACCCTGCTCGGCTTTGCTGTGCTGCGCCTCAAGATGAACCGGGTCGATGCCGCCGCCACCGCAGCCCACTATGGCTCGGTCAGCGTCGCCACCTTTGCGGTCGGGGTGAACTGGCTCACCGAGCGGGGCATCAGCTTTGAATCCCAGCTCTCCATCTTCCTCGCGGTGATGGAGATCCCCGCCATTCTGGTGGGCATAGTGCTGGCCCGCGGCATCAGTCGCGAGACCCGCTGGCGCATGCTGGCCCACGAGACCTTCCTCGGCAAAGGGGTAACCCTGCTTCTCGGCGGTATGGCCATCGGCTATCTGGCCGGGCCGGACGGAATTGCCCCACTCAAACCGCTGTTTGTCGACCTGTTCAAGGGTGCGCTGGCGCTGTTCCTGCTGGAGATGGGCCTCATCGTCGCCCGTCAGTGTCAGGATCTGCGCCGCCACGGCCTGTTCCTGCTCGGCTTCGCCCTCTTGATGCCGCTCGCCTCGGCGGGACTGGGATTGGCAGCTGGCCAGCTGATGGGCCTCTCCCTCGGCGGACTGACCCTGCTGGCGACCCTGGCGGCCAGCGCCTCCTATATTGCCGTGCCGGCCACCATGCGCATCGCCGTGCCTCAGGCCAACCCGGGGCTGTCCCTCAGCGCCGTGCTGGGGGTCACCTTCCCGTTCAACATCATGCTGGGGATCCCGCTCTACCACAGCTGGGCCCGCCACTTCACGGAGTAGCCACATGCAGACCGAGACCCGCACCCTGCTGACCATCATCACGGAAGCCAATCTGGAGCCGACCCTGCTGCGCACCCTCACCCGTGAGGGGCTGCGCGGCTACACCATCACAGATGCCCGCGGTCGGGGCGATCATGGTGAGCGCAACGCCAGCTGGAGCGAGAGCGGCAACATCCGGCTGGAGGCGATCTGCAGCCGGGAGCAGGCGGAGCGGCTGCTGGCCCACCTGCAGAGTCGCTACTACCCCGATTACGCCATGATCGCCTTTCTGCAGCCGGTCGAAATCGTGCGACCCGAGAAATTCTGAGCCGGCTTGCCGGCTCTTTTTGCCCACCAAAAGCAAACGTTTAACAGCAAGGAACCAGAAAAAATGAACACCGCTCCCCTGATCGGCCTGGTAATGGGCTCCGACTCCGACTGGCCAGTGCTGCAGGCTGCCGCCCGTATCCTCAAGGAGCACGGCGTGCCCTACGAGGCGCAGGTAGTCTCGGCCCATCGCACCCCGGATCTGCTGTTCGAGTATGCCGCCACTGCCCGCGAGCGCGGACTGCGCGCCATCATCGCCGGGGCCGGTGGCGCTGCCCATCTGCCGGGCATGGTCGCCGCCAAGACCACGCTGCCGGTGCTGGGGGTGCCCATCCCCTCCCGTCATCTCAAGGGAATGGACTCGCTACTCTCCATCGTGCAGATGCCCAAGGGGGTACCGGTCGCCACCTTCGCCATCGGCGAGGCGGGGGCTGCCAACGCCGCCCTGTTCGCGGTCTCCCTGCTCTCGGTCGCCCTGGATGACGACGCCCCCCGCTACCGGCAGCAGCTCGACGACTTCCGCACCCACGAGCGAGATCGGGTGCTGGCGCTGCAACTGGAGGAGCCGACATGATCCTGCCCCCCGCCACCCTCGGCATGCTCGGCGGCGGTCAGCTTGGCCGCTACTTTGTGATGGCCGCCCACCGCCTCGGCTACAAGGTGGTGGTGCTGGATCCCGACCCGGCCAGCATCGCCGGTGCCGCCGCCGATCACCATATTGTCGCCCCCTATGACGACACTGGTGCACTGGTCGAACTGGCCAGCCGCTGCGAGGCCATCAGCTGCGAGTTCGAGAACGTGCCCGCCGCCACCCTCGCCCTGCTCGAAAAACAAAAGCCGGTGCGCCCGGGCGCCAGCGCGGTGCGTATCTGTCAGGATCGCCGCGAGGAGAAAGCCTTTCTGCACGGAGCAAACATCCCGATCGCCCCCTATCTGGCGCTATTGCCGGCAGAGCCCATCCCCGCACAGGCCAGCGAACTCTTGCCCGCCATCCTCAAGACTGCCCGCGAAGGGTACGACGGCAAGGGGCAGTGGCAGGTGAGCAATCTGGATGAGCTGGCGACGGCACTGGCAGCCAGTGGCGTGCCCTGCGTGCTGGAAAAACGGCTGGCGCTGGAGGGGGAGTTTGCCCTGACCCTGGCCCGCAGCCCGAGCGGCACCATCAGCGCCCTGCCACTGGTGCAGAACTGGCACAGCGGCGGCATCCTCGATCAGACTCGCTCCCCGACCAATGTGCCAACGCTGGAGAGCGAAGCCAAAGCAATAGCCGAGCGGCTGATCGCGGCCCTCGATTACGTCGGGGTGCTGACGGTGGAGTTCTTTCTGGTGGAAGGCCGATTGCTGGTCAACGAGCTGGCGCCCCGTCCCCACAACTCGGGTCACCCCAGCCTCGACAACGCTGCATGCAGCCAGTTCGAGTTGCAGGTACGGGCCCTGTGCGATCTGCCGCTGCCGGAGCAGATCGCCGTGCGCCCCGCCCTGTTAATCACCCTGCTGGGGGATCTCTGGCAGAACGGCACCCCCGACTGGGCTTCCCTGCTGGCGCTGCCCGGCCTGCATCTGCACCTCTATGGCAAGGGCGAACCCCGCCCCGGCCGCAAGATGGGCCATATCACGGTAACCGGTGACGACTGGTCAACGGTGGAGGAAAGCTGCCGCAAGGCCCGCCAGCTGCTGGGGCTAGCGCCGCGCTGATCGACCATCGGAAATGCAAAGACCCGGGCATAGCCCGGGTCTCTGTTTTTGCTTGCTATGGCAGGGAGGCTTATCAGGCCCGCTCCACCGCTACCGGTGCCGGCAGGCGGATGGTGAGGGAGAGCACCAGCGCCACCACCAGCAACACCAGGATCAGGTGGAAGGTCGCCATAAAGCCGCCAAACAGGGAGGCTACGATGGAGCCGATGATGCTGCCCAGACCAAAGCCCAGATAGATGACGCCGTAGTTCTTGGTCAGGTTGTTGAGACCGAAGAAGTCGCTCACCAGCGAGGGGTAGACGGTGATGGTGCCACCGAAGCTGAAGGCCACACAGGCAACCGCCACGAAGAACAGATTGGCATTGAGCGGCACGAACAGCAGCAGCGCCATGCCCGCCAGGGTAATCAGCTGAGCGATGGTGATGACCCGGATGCGGGACATCTTGTCAGAGAGGATACCCAGCACCAGACGGCCACCCAGGTTGGCCATGGCGATGATGGCGACGGCATTGGCAGCGACTACAGCAGGCAGACCCACCATCTTCTCGCCGATATCCTTGGCCACGCCGATGACATAGAGGCCGCTCATGCAGGCGGTGAGGAACATCAGCGCCAGCATCCAGTACTGTGGCTTGCGCATCGCCTCGGCCAGGGTGAAGTCACGGCTCTCGCTCTGCTGCACGGAAGCGGCCTGCTTGGGCGCATCCTTCATCAGCATGCCGCCCACCAGCACCATGGACATGGCGATCAGCCCCCACAGCTGGAAGGTGGTCTCAAGGCCGGAGCTGGAGAGCAGCAGCAGGTTGATATATTTGAAACCGAGACTGCCGAGACCATAGGCACCGATGGAGCAGGCGGAGATCAGCCCCTTGCGCTCCGGGAACCATTTCACGCAGTTGGAGAGGGTCATCAGGTAGCCGGTACCGTCGGCAAAACCGACCAGAATGCCCGCGCAGAGGTAGAGCATCGCCAGATTGCTGGCATGGGCAGTGAGGAAGAAGCCGATGCCGAGCAGCACGCCGGCGCCCAAGGTCACGTTACGCACCCCGAATCGCTCCTGCAGCTTGCCCGCCATGGAGGAGGCGACCGCCAGCGACAGGCTGAGCAGGCCGAAGGCGAAAGCGACCTGACTCACCGGCTCGTCCAGCTTGTCGGAGAGCTGGGCGTTGAACAGGCTCCAGGTATAGACAGAACCCAGTGCGAACTGGGTGATGATGGTACCGATCAGTGTCAGGTACCGGGTGCGATTCATCTCTTTGGTCATGATGCGTCTCGGTCGATGGCCTTAAGGAAATTGAGGCCACTATAGGCAAGACGCAGCTCGCGCCGATCGATTAAGGCATGAAATGCAGATCGGCGGGAATGAATGACAATCAGAGCCGCATCAGCTGACGGAACGCCTTGATGTTGCTGCGACTGACCGGCACCTCGAACGGCAGATCATGGAGCCGGATGAGATAGGTGCTGTTAAACCAGGGGACGATTTCGCGGATCTTGTTGATGTTGACGCAGTAGGAGCGGTGGCAACGGAAGAAGCCCTCGGCCGGCAGGCGGCTGACAAACTCGCTGATGGTCATGGTCATCACGTAGCGATCATCGCGGGTGTAGACATAGGTGAGCTTCTCGTCGGCTTCCGCGTAGTAGATCTGCTCGCAGGGGGTGACGATGATGCGCTCCCCCTTCACCAGATTGACGGTGCGATTGTGGGGGCTATTCCCCTCACCGCTCGCCTCCCCCGTGGTGGCTGGCTGCGACTTGCCCGCATGCTCGAGCTTTTGCAGCAGATTGATGAGGCGCGGCTCGTTGTAGGGCTTGAGGATGTAGTCGAACGCCTCCAGCTCGAACGCCTCCACCGCAAACTCCTTGTAGGCGGTGACGAAGACGATGTGGGGCGGATGACTCGACTTGTGCAGGTTCTTGGCCAGCAGCAAGCCGTCGATGGAGGGGATCTGGATATCCAGAAACACCACATCCACCTCGTGATCCTGCAGGTATTTGAACGCCTCCAGCCCATCCTCGAAGCTCGCCACTATCTCGATGGTGCTGTGCTGATTCACCAGATAGATCAACTCCTCGCGGGCCAGATACTCATCTTCGACAATAATGGCTTTCAGCATGACAACACCTCTCGCGGCACACACTTATCCTCAACCATGATGGCACTCAGCATGGCATCGACTCCTGATCCGGCAGATAGAAACTCACTTCGGTACCCGGCTCCAGCCGCTTGAGGTGCAGGCCGTCGCCATAGAGCAGCTTGACCCGCTGATGCACGTTCATCAGGCCAATGCTGCGACTCTCCACCCGACCGGCGGCGACCCCGTCGATCACCGCCTGACTGATGCCGTAACCGGTATCGCGCACCGATACCCGGATGCCGCCCGCCAGCTGTTTCACCTCGATGGTGACCCGGCCCGGCGCGCTGCGGGGCTGGATGCCGTGCAGGATGGCGTTTTCCACCAGCGGCTGCAACAGCAGGCTCGGCACCTGAATGTGCACGTCGTCCACCTCGAACACCACCTCCAGCTTGTCGCCAAAGCGGGCCTGCTCGATTGCCACGTAGTCACGCACCTGCTGCAGCTCCTCCTGAATGTCGATAAGCTCATCCCCCTTGTTGAGGTTGTAGCGCAGGTAGTCCGCCAGATTGGCGATCAGCTGGCGCGCCTGCTGGGGCCGAATGCGGATCAGCGACGAGATGGCGTTGAGGGCATTGAACAGGAAATGCGGGTTGATCTTGCTCTGCAGCGCGGTGAACTCCGCCTTGCGAGTCATCTCCTTGAGCTGCTCGATGCGCGACACCTCCATCTGGGTGGAGATGAGCTGGGAGAGGCCCACCGCCATCTCTCGCAGCGAGCTGGTGATGCTGTGGGTGCGGCGATAGTAGATCTTGAGGGTACCGCTCACCGAGCCGTTTTCCCGCAGCGGAATAATGATGACCGAGTGAAAATCGGAGAGGTGATACTGGCGCAGATCGTTGTTGATGATGATCTGGTCGAGCAGCACCGCCTGCTGGGTCATGCCGCTGATGGCGTGGTGCTCGTCCAGCTCGTAATAGTCCTTGCCCACCCCGACATAGGCCAGTACGTCATGGGTATCTGTGATGGCCACCGCATCGGCGCTGATGTCGCGCCGGATCACATCGCACACCTGACTTAGGGAGTGGCGATCGATGTTCTGGAAGAAAGGCAGCGTCTTGTTGGCGATATCGAGCGCCAGCTTGGCCTGCTTGGCGGCAATCAGCTCCTTCTCGTCATCCAGATCCTGCACCAGCTTGATGATAAGGCCGATGCAGAGCGCCCCGGCGATCATCGGATAGGCGATATGGTTAACGATCTCCACCCCGACTTCGTGGGGCTCGGTCAGCAGCCAGATCAGCAGCATGGTCAGCCCTTCGCACAGCATCCCCGCCAGAATGCCGTAGAGCCAGAGCCGCGACTTGCGACAGCGCAGGTGCAGCCAGGTGGCGAGCAGACCGGCGATGATGCTGGCAATCAGGCAAGGGATGGAGGTGTGACCATCCATATCGATGAGATAGCGATGCAGGCCGGAGATAACCCCGGCCGGAATGCCGACCCAGGGGCCAAACAGGATGCCGCCGGAGATGATGGCAATGATCCGCACGTTGATCAGCGCCCCCTCCACCGGAATGCCGGTGTAGGTACTGAACACCGCAAACAGGCCGAAGATGGAGGCCACCAGCACCAGCTCCGCCGGGGTGTGATCCCGCTTCTGGAACAGCCGCTGGAACGGCCGGGTGCGAGTCAGAAAGAAGAGGGTCATCAACATCAGCGCCGCCCGTTCGAACACCGCCAACAACATCATCTGATTCTCAAGCATCTGCGCCCCCTTGCGACAACCCGACCGATCACCATAACCCCGGCCAATAAATCGGGGCCGGATAAACCAGCCCCTGTGACATCAACAGTACTGACCGGCCACCCAGCCGGAGGACCAGGCCCACTGGAAGTTGTAGCCACCCAGCCAGCCGGTCACATCCACCACCTCGCCAATGAAGTAGAGGCCCGGCACCTTGCGCGCCTCCATGGTCTTGGAGGAGAGCTCGTTGGTATCGACGCCACCCAGGGTCACTTCTGCGGTGCGATACCCCTCGGTGCCGTTGGGCAGGATCTGCCAGTCACCCAGCAGGTTGGCAACCGCCTCCAGCTCCCGCTCGTTGTACTGGCGCATCGGCTTGCTGACCAGCTGACCCAACTCCACCAGCTTGTCGACGAAGCGCTTGGGCAGCTCGCGCCCCAGCACGGTTTTCAACTCCTGCGCAGGGTGAGCCTGCGCCCACTCGCGCAGGGCGGCCGGAATATCCAGCTCCGGCAGCAGGTTGATGTGGATCTTCTCGCCGGCATGCCAGTAGGAGGAGATCTGCAGGATAACGGGGCCGGAGAGGCCGCGATGGGTGAACAGCATCGCCTCCTTGAAGCGGGTGCCATCCTCGGCAGTCACTGCCACCGGCAGGCTGATGCCCGCCAGATCGGCGAACGCCTCTTTCTCCGCCTGATGGAGGGTAAAGGGCACCAGACCGGCGCGGGTCGGCAGCACCTTGAGGCCGAACTGCTCCGCCAGCTTGAAGCCATACGGGGTAGCGCCCAGCTTGGGCATGGAGAGACCGCCGGTCGCCACCACCAGCGAGTGGCAGCCGATCTCACCCTTGCTGGTGGTCAGCAGAAAGCCCTCGTCCTGCTTGCTGACGGTGAGGATCTCGGTCTGGAACTGCAGGGTCACCCCAGCCCAGTCACACTCGGTGAGCAGCACATCGACGATATCCTTGGCGCTCTCGAGACAGAACAGCTGCCCCAGGGTGCGCTCGTGATAGTTGATCCCGTGGCGGTCCACCAGATCGATAAAGTCCTGCTGGGTGTAGCGGGCCAGCGCCGACTTGCTGAAGTGGGGATTCTCCGACAGGTAGGCGTGAGCGCCAGCCTGATGGTTGGTGAAGTTGCAGCGACCACCGCCACTAATGAGGATCTTGCGGCCCGGCTTCTTGGCGTTGTCGAGCACCAGCACGGAGCGGCCACGGTAGCCCGCCTGCGCCGCACACATCAATCCGGCCGCACCGGCCCCGATCACCACCACATCGACCTGCTTCATCATCACTCACTTATCAAAATAGAAACGGCACCTGGCCAGAACCGAGATTGCCTCTGGCGGAACACAACCATAGTGGCTGCCCACCAGAATAAACAACGGCCCTTAAAAGGGCCGTTATTGTACTGGCTGAACACTAAGTGTCCACGACTATCAGGCGTTGCTGTCCATGATGCTGGCAGGGGCGCCCTTGGCCAGTTCGGCCAGCTCCTTGTCGATGAAGTAGAGGCCCTTGCCATCTTCACCCACCAGACCGAGACGGTCGACGATGCTCTTGAACAGCTTCTCCTCTTCATGCTGCTCGGCCACATACCACTGCAGGAAATTGAAGGTGGAGTAGTCCTGGGTGGTGAAGGCTACGTGGGCCAGACCATTGATGCACTTGGTGATGTGATACTCGTGCTCCAGGGTGGTACGGAACACGTCGCCCAGCGACTTGAACTCGTGGGGAGGGGCATCGATGGCACCCAGCTTGGGCATGGCGCCGGTCTCGCTCACATAGGTGAACAGACGCTCCATGTGCTGGCGCTCCTCGACCGCGTGCTGACGCAGGAAGGTCGCCGCCCCCTCAAAGCCCTTGTCTTCGCACCAGGCGCTCATCTGCAGATAGAGATTGGAGGAGTAGAACTCCAGGTTAATCTGCTCGTTCAACTTCTCGATCATGGCTTGGGCCAGCATCTTGTTTCTCCTCAGTGATTTGGTATCGATTGTCGCCACACTCCCGCCGCGAATCAACCCGCCAACGAGAGGGAGATCCCGTTTCTTTCAGCTCAGGGGGTCAGCTCGCCAAGGGAGGCGACATCCACCGGCGCTGCATAATCGACGCCAGGCAGCTCGAAGCCATTGAGCTGCATGAAGTCCTGCCGCAGCCCGGCAAAGTCCCCCAGCGCATGGAAATTCTCCGGCGTCACCTTGGGCCAGAGCGCCGAAACGGCGGCCTGAATGGCCGGGTCGAGCTCGTAGTCATCCATCCGGATCAGCCGGTTGCCATCGGCCACCACCCCATTGGCCCCATACATCTTGGCGGCAAACAGTCGCTGCATCTGCTCGATGCAGCCCTCATGGACGCCGCGCTCCTTCATCACCCCCATCAGCAAGCCGAGATAAACCGGCAACACAGGAATATAGGCGCTCGCCTTGGTCACCAGCGCCTTGCAGACCGACACCCAGGCGTGACCGCCAATCTCGGCCAGCTGCAGGTTGATGGTCTCGGCGGTGGCGTGCAGATGCTCCTTGGCATAACCGATGGTGCCATCGCGATAGAGGGGATAGGTGGATTCCGGGCCGATGTAGGAGTAGGCCACGGTTTGCGCGCCGGGGGCGAGACAACCGGCCTGCTGCAACGCCTGCATCCAGAGCTGCCAATCCTCGCCCCCCATCACGGTGACGGTATCGCGGATCTCCTCCGGCGTGGCGGGCGCTAGCGACTGCTGCACCAGAGTATCGCACTCCAGATCCAGCCCCCAGCCGCTGAACGGCTGGCCAGTAGTCTTGAGCACCGAGCGCACCTGCGTGCCGTCGGGCAGCACCCGGATGCCGCTCGCCAGCGAGTAGATCACCAGATCCACCTGCCCCATCTGCTGGCGGATGGTGTCGATGGCCTGCTGGCGCATCCCGTCGGAGAAGGCATCACCGATCAGGTTGATGGCGATGCGCCCCTCCTGCTCCGCCTCCTTGCGAAACCAGATGTTGTTGTACCAACCGGCACTGCCCAGCCCCTTGTCGGAGGGGCCACGCTCGAACGAGATGCCAATGGTGTCGGCACCCGCACCGAAGGCGAGTGCAATGCGCGACGCCAGTCCGAACCCGGAGGAGGCCCCCAGCACCAGCACCCGCTTGGGCCCGTTGAACGGACCAGCGGCCTTGATCCGTTCAATCTGCTGCTGCACGGCGGCGCGGCAGCCGATGGGATGACAGTTGCGGGCAACACAACCTTGAATCTGGGGATGAATGATCATGGGAAGGCCTCCAAAGAAACTGGCTACAGCATAACCAAATCGAAGGAGATTAACTTGATGCCGGATCGCTATCAGTCAGAAAAGCAGCGGGAAATGAGGCAGAAAAACAAAAGGGAGCACGTGGCTCCCCAAAGCGGTATTCAGATGCTTTTTGTTGTTTTGTGTTCATTGCGAAGCACGGGCCCATCCTATGCCTCTCCCCCCTGATCGGCAAGCCGAGGGGTGTGACCGGCGTCAAACTCTTGTTTAATTTACAGGCAAATAGTGGTTAATAACTGAGTGGCTGACCCTGTGTCACACGTCATTAAACTCATTTAAATCCCAAAACTGTGCCTGAGACACCATTTTAGTTTCAGCAGAGATTGGTATAGTGGGCTGAAGGATCGGTAAGGAGAACCCCCATGAGTGGAACAACCTATTACAAGCATATTCTGGCCGCGATCGACCTCTCTGAAGATAACCGCAAGGTGATCGACAAGGCGGTGGACAGAGCCCGCTCCAACGGCGCCAAGCTGTCGGTTATCCATGTCGATGTGGACCTCAAGGATCTCTACACCGAGATGATCGATATCGACATCGACAACGTGCAGGATCAGGTGATCGCCGAAGCGAAAGAGAAGCTGGAGGCATTTCTGGCCTCGGTGGACTATCCCATCGAGAAGAAGCTGGTGATCTGCGGCGATCTGAGCGAGCGGGTCAATCAGGCGGTCAAGGAGTACGAGATCGACCTGCTGGTGTGCGGCCATCGCCAGAGCTTCTGGAGTCTGCTCACCTCCAGCGCCCGTCAGCTGATGAATACGGTGCCCTGCGATCTGCTGGTCGTCCCCTTGCAGAAGTAATGAAACCGGCGTAGTTTGATTTGCTATGAACATGACCGCATTCAATCACAACTACTGGTGGTGCTGCTCCTAAACAGGCGGCACCGCGTTTCTATTGTAAATTTCCCAAAGAAAACACCGTGACCGCCGAGAGGCGGTCAACTGTTTTTATCCCTTTGTCGCCTCCCGGCTCACCCAACTGGAGAGAGTGACATGCACAACCCCGTAATCCTGACTGGCGATCGTCCCACCGGCAAACTACACATCGGCCACTATGTCGGTTCCCTGCGCCAGCGCGTCGAAGCCCAGCACCATTACCGCCAGTTCGTGATGATCGCCGACTTGCAGGCGCTGACCGACAACGGCCACAATCCGGCCAAGGTGACCGACAACGTGCTGGAGGTGATGGCCGACTATCTGGCAGTCGGCCTCGACCCGGCCAAAACCACCTTCTGCCTGCAGAGCGCCCTGCCCGCCCTCGCCGAACTCACCTGCTACTACCTCAATCTGGTCAGCGTCGCCCGGCTGGAGCGCAACCCTACCGTCAAGGCGGAGATCCAGCAGAAAGGGTTCGAGCGCACGTTGCCGGCCGGGTTTCTGGTCTACCCGGTGAGTCAGGCCGCCGACATCACCGCCTTTCGCGCCAGCCACGTGCCGGTTGGGGAAGATCAGCTGCCGATGCTGGAGCAGACCAACGAGATCGTCCGCCGCTTCAACTCTCTGGTAGGCAAAGAGGTGCTGACCGAATGCCAACCAATCCTGAGCGACACCGGCCGCCTGCCCGGCATCGACGGCAAGGCCAAGATGTCCAAATCCCTCGGCAACACCATCGAACTCGGCATGTCGGCGGAAGAGGTCAAACAGGCGGTGTTCGCCATGTATACCGACCCCAACCACCTCAAGGTGAGCGATCCGGGTCAGGTGGAGGGGAATACGGTGTTCGCCTATCTCGATGCCTTCCACCCCGACAAGGCGCTGGTCGCCGAGATGAAGGCGCACTACCGGCGCGGCGGACTGGGGGACATGCGCTGCAAGCAGGTGCTGAACGACTGCCTGCAGACCCTGCTCGCTCCGATGCGAGAGCGCCGGGCCGCGGCCATCGCCGACAAGAAGATGCTGCTGGCGCTGCTCTATCAGGGCACCGAGCAGGCCCGCATCATCACCGAGGAGGTATTGGCGGAGGTGAAAAGCGCCATGGTGCTCGACTACTTCGCCAGCATCCGCTGAGCGGGGGTCCCGAGCGCATCGGCGCCATAGAGGTCAAACACCAGCTGGTGCAACAGGCTCTTGAACCAGCCGATCGCCTCGTCATGGGCGGTGAGCGGGTGGCCCGCCATCAGGTAGACGATGGGGATGGCGGGGTCGAGCTGGTGCATCCGCAGCGGGTAGTAGCGGCAGAAGTGGCGCCCGATCATCTCGGGCACCACCACCAGATAGCGGCCGGTCGCCATCAACGGCGGCACCGCCATAAAGCTCGGCAACCGCACGCCCAGCTCCCGCTCCACCCCGAAGCGGGCCAGCCAGAGCTCCACCATCGCCTGACTGTGACCCCAACTGGAGGTATGGATGTGGGGACGGCTCACCAGCTCGACCGGAGTCAGCACATCGGGCAATTCGCTGCCAAGCGGCGACAGGCAGACCAGCGGGTTGTTGAACCACTCCTCCCGCCACAAGCGGGGTGAGAGATGATTCGCCCCGGCGAAGCCGATCACCAGATCCAGCTCCCCCTTCTCCAGCTCTCGCTCGTAGTTGCTGTCCGCCAGCTCGCACACCTCAAGCCGACAGTGAGGGGCCTGCCGATGGAGCCGCTCCACCAGCACCGGCACCAGCCCGTGCTCTACCGAACCCGGGGTGGCGATACGGAAAATCCGCCGCGCGGTGGCGGGATCAAACCCCTTGGCCTGCCGCAATCCCTGCTCCAGCATCGCCAGCGCCTGGCGCACCGGCCCTGCCAGCGCCTTGGCCCGCTCGGTCGGCATCATCTCGCGCCGACTCATCACGAACAGCGGATCATCCAGCGCCACCCGCAGCCGCCCCAAGGCGTGACTGACAGTGGATTGGGAGAGATGCAGCCGTTCGGCGGCACGGGTGACATTGCGCTCCTGCATCAGCATGTCGAATACGGCGAGCAGGTTGAGGTCGAGGCGGGCGAGCGAGCTATCCATCGATATTAGCCATAGTTAAATGCCAACAATTCATTTTTACCATAGTAACAGATTGCCTAGAATGCGCTGGCTTAATACATCGGAGATTCAAATGCGTAGCTATCTGTTATTGCTGGCCATTGGCCTGCTGTGGGGTTCCCAATTCATTTTCATGCACCAGGCCGTTGCCGAGTTGCCCCCCATTCTGGTGGCTGCCGGTCGTGCCCTGTGCGGCAGCCTGACGCTGGGTCTGCTCTGCCTGTTCATGCGGCTCAAGAGTGAGCACACCCCGTGGCGCACCTATATGCTGATCGCCCTGCTGGATGCCACCATCCCCTTCATCATGGTCGCCTGGGGCCAACAGTATGTGGATAGCGCCATCGCCGCCGTGGTCATGGGTTGTATCCCGTTTGTGACCATTCTGGCTGCACCGCTGTTTATTTCTGGTGAAAGAATCACCAAAACCGGTCTGCTTTCCGTGATCATCGGCTTTGCCGGTGTACTCACCCTGTTCTGGCCGAAACTCTCCCAGGGCATGAACGCCGGTCTGCTCGGTGCCATGGCCATCCTGCTGGGTGCCAGCTGCTTCGCCATCGGCCTGCTGATGATCAAGCGCTTCGCCAAGGACCATCCGGTCGTGGTCGCCCGCAATATCCTGATCTCCTCGGCAATCCAGTTGCTGCTGGTCGCCCCCTTCATGGTTGACCTCGGCAGCCTGACCCTGCCGAGCACTCAGGCCCTGAGCGCGATTACCGTGCTGGGTACCCTCTGTACCGGTCTGGTCTACTTCCTCTACATGGCGCTGATCCAGAAGGCCGGTCCGACGTTCGCCTCCTTCAGCAACTATCTGGTGCCGCTGTTCGGCGTGATGCTGGGTGCCCTGTTCCTCGGCGAGCAGATCCACCCCACCACCGGCGTGGCACTGGCCCTGATCCTCGGCTCGGTCGCCATGAATCAGTGGGCCCAGCAGCGTCGTGTACAGCGTGAGGCAACCCTATGTCAGGCATCTTGACCACCCTGTGCGGCGGTCTGGTCCTGATTGCCGGCTGGCAATATCGCCAGCGACTGGCGGGCATGCTGGGGCTGTTGATGGTACTGCTGCCCTGGTTCTTCGATAGCAAGCTGCAAGCCATGCTGAGCTATGCCCTAAATGCCTGAAGTCCATCTCTGAATGTGTGACGAGAGTCTATCTCTCCTGTTTTGGGACTGTTTTAAAAAACCTCCGATTTGTCCCCCGCTACCGGCGCTCTGCGCCGGTTTTTTTATGCCTGCCAGCCGGCGTCAGATCAGATAGCGATAGCTGAGTCGCTCGTTCTTGCGCGGCCCGGTGATCTGCCAGCTCAGCAAGAAACCGCCGTCGATCTCGGTCAACTCGGCGCTGTAGTGATCCGCCCCGCACAGGTGTGGCTCGGCGGTCCGCCAGCGGCCATCCCCTTGCGGCAGCAGCTCGAACAGCTCGACCGGCTGCACATAACGCAGATGAGAGAGGCGGATCCCTCGCCCACTGCGTTGCCACCAGAAGCGGTTGTGCATGGCAAGCTCCCGCCCGTGGGGCGTTGTGTAGCGGCCCTGCTCGCTAAACAGCCAGCCACCCTGATGATCGGTCACCTGCACACGCCCCTCGCCCCTGCCATTCCAGTCGGTCGCCGACCCCTCGCCATTGCTGGCGGTAAAGGAAAATGCTCCGACCTGTGGCAATCGCGCCCATAAACGCTGGATTGCCGCCTCCATCTCGGCCATCATAGCCCCCTTAAAATTGACAACTGACGACAAATCAAACACATGAACTACTTGATAGGGGTCACCCTGCTCTGGTCATTCTCCTTCAGCCTGATCGGGGTCTACCTCGCTGGTCAGGTCGATGCCTACTTCTCGGTGCTGACCCGCATCGCCCTCGCCAGTCTGGTGTTTCTCCCCTTCCTGCGCCGCCGCTGGCTGCGCCCCGATCTGGTGGCCAAGCTGATGGCGCTGGGCGCCATCCAGCTCGGCATCATGTATCTCTTCTACTACCACTCCTTCCTGCTGCTGACGGTGCCGGAAGTGCTGGTCTTTACCATCTTCACCCCCATCTACGTCACCCTGCTGCATGACCTGCTGGAAGGGCGCTTCAAGCCCACCTATCTGTGGGGCGCCCTGCTGGCAGTGCTCGGGGCTGCCGTCATCCGTTTTGATGGCCTGACCGAAAGCTATGTGCTGGGATTTCTGGTGGTGCAGGGGGCCAACCTCTGTTTCGCCCTGGGTCAGGTGGGCTACAAGGTACTGCTGGCGCGGGAGGCGGAGCAACCACCGCAACTGGCGGTGTTCGGCTGCTTCTATCTGGGGGCGCTGGTGATCGCATTGCCCGCCTGGTGGCTGCTGGGCACGCCGCAATATCCAACATCAGGGTTGCAGTGGGGCATTCTGCTCTGGCTGGGGGTGGGTGCCTCCGGCCTCGGCTACTTCCTCTGGAACAAGGGGGCGACGCTGGTCACCAGCGGGGTGCTGGCCATCATGAACAATGCGCTCATTCCGGCCGGCTTGCTGGTCAATCTGCTGCTCTGGGGCAAGGATACCGACCTGACCCGGCTGACCATCGGCGGCCTGCTGATGCTGGCCTCGCTCTGGATTTGCCAGCGTGACAAGCGCGGCCAGCACTGACCACACTCAGCCGACGACGGTGTTGTGCTCCCGTCTGGCTTGACTGTGACAGCTGGCCAGCCGGGCCAGCAGATGATCGAGCTGCTCGCCAGCCTGACTCTGCACCAACCCGATGCTGATGGTGACCGGCCGCTGTGAAAGCAGGCTGGCATCGGCAATCTCGAGGCGCAGCCGCTCGGCGATCTCCAGCGCACTCATCCGCTCGGTCTGGGAGAGCATCAAAATAAAACCGTCCTCATCCCAGCGGGCGAAGGGATCTTCCCGCCGCAATTCGTGACGCACAATACGCGCCAGCTTGGCCAGCATGGCGTCGCAGGCCGCTTCGCCAAACAATTGTTGGATTTTGGCCATGTGATCGACCGAGAACTGTAGCAGACAGAAAGTGCCGCTCTCGGTCGCCAGCCGCTCCTCCAGAAGCTGTTCGAAGCGGCCACGGCTCTCCAGACCGGTCAGCGGATCGGTGCCATGTCGCTCCTCCACCAGCACGACGGCGGGATCGAGATGGCGCACCACGCCAAGCAGATGGCCCCGCTCATCGCGACGCATCCGCTCTTCCAGCCGGATGTAGTGGCCGTGGTGGTGAAGAATGCGATATTCGAGGCGCAGACCGCTGCTGCGACCGCTCTGGCAGGCGAGCAGGGCATCTTCCAGCCGGGCAACATCGTCGGGATGAACTCGATCCAGCCAGCCAAGATCATCCGGCCAGCACTCTCCCAATCCCAACAGGCGCAGGCAGGAGGGATCACGCTGCAACCCATGTTGGGCTGACCAGCTCCAGATCCCCGCCTCCAGCAGCGCCATGGCATCAGACAGCAGACCCGGATCAAGCCGGGCAGTCACATCGACCAAAGGTGTCTTGAGCATTTCCATGGAGCGCCTCGAAACAGGATCTGAATACCTGCTCAATAAGTAACATTGGCGTTCACGCCGAGCAACAGGGTCAGAGCGCTTTTCCCTGATACCCGTTCATCAAGGTCTGCCAGTTCTCCGGTACGAAGTGGAAACTGGTGTGCAGTTGAGACTCTTTATTGAATGAACGGAGCAAGCGTTCCAGATTGGCCTTCTGCCATTCGCCGGGGGAGCGGATCGCCCCCTTGTCAAAATCGATCACCCACACCTTGCCCTCTTTATCAAGCAGCAGGTTGTGGCTGTTGAGATCGGCGTGATAGACCCCGGCATCGTGCAGCTGACGCACCGTCTGACCGATCTTGTGCCACACCTCGGTCGCCACCGGCCCCTGCTTGAGCAGCGCCACCATATCCTTGGCACCGCGAATTCGCTCGATCAGGATATCGGCACGATAGAATGGGCCCTGTTTGACCATGCGGGCACCAAACGGACGCGGCACCGGCAGCCCCAGCTCGCACAGCTTGGCCAGCAGGGTGTATTCGGCCATGGCGCGGCTCGACTCGACCCCTTCGAACCAGAAGCGATCCCGCACCACCTTGCCCACCATGCCGCCACGATAGTAGTGGCGCAGCACCAGATGGCGGGACTCATCCTTGACGAACCAGGTCACTCCCCGTCCGATGGAGGTCCCCACCACCTGACGGTTGTTCTGCCACCAGGCAGGATCGAATAACTGGGGAGAAGGGTCGCGAAAGGCCCCTTCGGCATACCAGCAGATCTGGTTGTGTTCGGTCTGTACTCGCATCGTGGAGATCCCGCTCGGTGGGTCATGGATCGCAATTTTTCAATTGGCGATGAGGCTGCCGCTCTGGCATGCCCGCAATAGTGGCCTTTAATCAACGACGTGCAGAGACAGGTCATGGCGCTGGGCCCGGCCTATCCTGGCTGACGATTGTGCGCAATTTTACAATCCAGAGGGGAGTTTGCATAATGCCATCCACCCTTTTTGCCAGCCGTGCGCCACAACATGCCGCTATTTCAAACGCCCCCCTCCTCCATCTGCATCCTGCGGCTCTCCGCCATCGGGGATTGCTGCCACGCACTGGCGCTGGTGCGCGTCATCCAGCGGGAGTGGCCACAGACCCGTATCACCTGGATCACCGGCAAAATCGAGGCAACCCTGTTTGCCGATCTGCCCGGCGTCGAGGTGATCCCCTTCGACAAGAGCAAGGGGTGGCGCGGCTATCGCGATCTCTGGCAGACCCTCAAGGGGCGCAAATTCGATGCCCTGCTCCACCTGCAGGCGGCGATGCGAGCCAGCATCGCCACCCTCGGCATCAAGGCCAGGGTCAAACTCGGATTTGATCGGGAACGGGCCAACGACGGCCAGTGGCTGTTCACCAACCACAAGGTGCCTTCGCCTACCTCCCCCCATGTGCTGGACGGTTTCCTCGCCTTCGCCAAAGAGCTCGGCATCAAGGATCTGACCCCGGACTGGCAACTGCCCATCAGCGCCGAACATCAGGCGTGGGCAAAGGAGAAGATTGGCGGCAAACCAACCCTGCTGATCTGCGCTGCCGCCAGCAAGGCATTCAAGAACTGGACTGCCGCAGGCTATGCCGCGCTGGCGGATCACGCCGCCAGCAAGGGCTTTCAGGTCTATCTCTGCGGCGGGCCGGCCAAACTGGAGCGGGACCTGGCTGCCGACATTCAGCGCTTAAGCCAGAGCAAACCGGTCGATCTGGTGGGGCAGACCAACCTCAAGCAGCTGCTGGCGCTGATTGGCGAGGCGAGTCTGGTACTGGCCCCCGATACCGGCCCCACCCATATGGCGACCCTGGTCGGCACGCCGGTGATTGGCCTCTATGCCCACCACAATCCTGCGCGCACCGGCCCATATCTCTGCCGCGACTACGTGGTCAGCGTCTATCAGGAGCTGGTCGAGCAGGAGACCGGCAAGCCGCTGGCCGAGCTTGGCTGGCGAACCCGCCTCAAGGACCCGGAGGCCATGGCCAAGATCACCCATGAGCAGGTGATCACCGCCTTTGACCGGCTCTGCGTCGATCGCCAGCTGCCGAACTGACAGGGCACCTCGGGAATTCCGAGCCATCAGGCAGGGATAACCTGATGGCCTCTTCCCACCCCAAAAGGCACAATCAAGGCTGATGTGGGTTACGCTCCCGCAGCAAGCTACGAATACTTTGATCGGCTGGAATATGATTCCGGCCGTTTTTTTATTCGCCGCATTCTGGTAAAATTCGCCGCCTTTACATCCTCCTGACTCAATAATTTTCCGCGTTTTGCGTTTGGCTGTCTCCCTTTCGGGCACAAGACGGCGGCCTCTGCTACAACCAAAACAGCGGTTTCGATTAAAGGTAATAACATGGCGCAACAAGGCACTCTCTATATCATCTCTTCTCCGAGCGGCGCGGGTAAATCCAGTCTGCTCAATGCCTTGCTGACCCAACATAACGCTGCGGGCAAGATGCAGCTGTCGGTTTCCCACACCACTCGCGCCACCCGCCCGGGCGAAGAGCACGGAGTCCACTACCACTTCGTCCAGGTGGAAGAGTTCAAGGCACTGATCGAACGCGGCGATTTTCTGGAGTGGGCCGAAGTGTTCGGCAACTACTACGGCACCTCACGCGCCGCCATCGAAGCCTGTCTGGCCAAGGGGATCGACGTATTCCTCGACATTGACTGGCAGGGTGCCCGCCAGATCCGCGAGCAGATGCCGACCAAATCCATTTTCATCCTGCCCCCCAGCCGCGAAGAGCTGGAACGCCGCCTGATTGGGCGCGGTCAGGACAGCGCCGAAGTGATTGCCGGCCGGATGGCGAAAGCCATTGCCGAAATGGTGCACTACGACGAGTATGACTATGTCATTATCAATGAAGACTTCGAGCAGGCGCTGTTCCAGCTCAGGTCCATTATTGAGTGCCAACGGCTGGAGATGCGTCACCAGCAACAGGCTCAAAAAAACTTGCTGCAACAGCTACTGGCAGAGTAAGCCAAAAACAAGTAAACTTTTGCGTCATTTTTAAACACTGCTTTTCTAAATACAGAAAGCCCAAACACTGGAGTCCTGCATGGCACGCGTTACTGTAGAAGATGCTGTAAAACAGGTAGGTAACCGTTTTGACCTGGTGCTGGTCGCCGCGCGCCGCGCTCGTCAAATCGCGGTACAAGGCAAAGATCCCCTGGTCGACGAAGAGAACGACAAGCCGACTGTGATCGCCCTGCGTGAGATCGAGCTGGGTCTGGTGAACAATCAAGTGATGGACACCCAGGACCGCTACGAACAGCAAGAGCAGGAAGCCGCCGAGCTGGCTGCCGTTGCTGCCATCGCCGAAGGCCGCGGTTAAGTTATTCCTCCGGTTGGCACCCGCCCGGGTGCCGACTGTTCATCCCCATTTACAACCGCTCGAAAACCTCGCAAACTCAGGGCTATACCCTCAATTCCACGAATTGCCGTTTCACCGCTGCGGGGACTGTCTTGTATTTATTTGAAAACCTTAAAGAAATAGCCAGTTCCTACCTGCCGCCAGAGCAGGTTGAGAAGCTCAAGCAAGCCTATGTGGTGGCCCGTGATGCCCACCAGGGTCAGATGCGTTCCAGTGGCGAACCCTATATCACCCACCCCGTTGCCGTTGCCCGGATCCTGGGTGACATGCGCCTCGATCATGAAACCCTGATGGCCGCCGTACTGCACGACGTCATCGAAGACACCTCTGTTACCAAGGCCGATCTGGCCGAACAGTTTGGCAATGCGGTTGCAGAACTGGTGGCCGGGGTCTCCAAGCTCGACAAGCTGAAATTTCGCGATCGCAAAGAGGCGCAGGCCGAGAACTTCCGCAAGATGGTGATGGCAATGACCCAGGATATCCGGGTCATTCTGATCAAGCTGGCCGACCGCACCCACAATATGCGCACGCTAGGCTCCCTGCGCCCTGACAAACGCCGCCGCATCGCCCGGGAAACCCTCGAAATCTTCGCCCCCATCGCCAACCGCCTCGGTATTCACACCATGAAGAACGAGCTGGAAGAGCTGGGCTTCGAGGCGCTCTATCCGATGCGATCCCGCGTGCTGCGCGAATCGGTGCGCCGTGCCCGTGGCAATCGTCGCGAGATCATCGACTCCATCCAGAGCGAAATCAGCGGTCGCCTGAAAGAGGCGGGGATCGAGCATCAGGTCAGTGGCCGCGAGAAGAATCTCTTCTCCATCTACAACAAGATGGAGAAAAAAGAGCTGCAATTTCATGAGGTAATGGATATCTACGCCTTTCGGGTAAAAGTGAAGGACATAGATACCTGTTACCGGGTGCTGGGGCAGATGCACAGCCTCTACAAACCGCGCCCCGGCCGCTTCAAGGATTACATCGCCATCCCCAAGACCAACGGCTACCAGTCGCTGCACACCTCTCTGGTGGGGCCGCACGGGGTACCGGTGGAGGTGCAAATTCGCACCGAGTTCATGGATCAGATGGCCGACAAAGGGGTTGCCGCCCACTGGGCCTACAAGCAAGATGGCGACAGCTCGGGCACTACCGCCCAGATCCGCGCCCAGCGCTGGATGCAGAGCCTGCTGGAATTGCAGCAGAGCGCTGGCAGCTCCTTTGAATTTATCGAAGGGGTCAAAACCGACCTCTTCCCCGACGAGATCTACGTCTTTACCCCCGAAGGGCGCATCATGGAGCTGCCCGCTGGCGCCACGCCGGTGGACTTCGCCTACACGGTGCACACCGACATCGGCCACGCCTGTGTCGGCTCCCGGGTCGACCGCCACCCCTACCCGCTCAGCAGCCCGCTGCACTCGGGTCAGACGGTGGAGATCATCACGGCGCCGGGGGCTCGCCCCAACGCGGCCTGGCTCAACTTCGTGGTGACCACCAAGGCACGCTCCAAGATCCGCCAGTTCCTCAAGAACTTGCGCACCGAAGAGTCGGTGGTGCTGGGTCGCCGCCTGCTCAACCATGCGCTGGGCGCCAAAAATATCGAAGATATTCCCGAGCCGCGCATCAAGCAGGTGCTGGCCGATACCAAGCATGAGAACCTGCAGGGGCTGCTGGCCGATGTGGGCCTCGGCAACGCCATGAGCGTGATGGTGGCACGCCGCATGCTGGGGGATGAACTGCCGCCGGAAGAACAGCCCAAAACTAGCAGCAAGAAGATGCCGATCAAGGGTGCCGACGGCATGCTGGTCACCTTCGCCAACTGCTGCCGCCCGATCCCGGGGGATGCCATCATCGCTCACATCAGCCCGGGCAAGGGTCTGGTGATCCACCAGGAAGCCTGTCGCAACATCAAGGGCTACAGCAAGGAGCCGGACAAGTACCTGCCTGTACAGTGGGAAGTGGACAAGGAGCAGGAACAGGAGTTCCGCACCGGCATCAGCATCGAGATCGTCAACCATCAGGGTGCGCTGGCCGAGCTGGCCAACGTGATTGCCGCCACCGGCGCCAATATTCACGCCATCAGCACCGAAGAGAAGGATGGCCGGGTCTATCAGGTCAGCCTGCTCATCACCACCAAGAGCCGCATCCACCTGGCCAACATCATGCGCAAGATCCGCGTGATGCCCAACGTGCTCAAGGTGAGCCGACAGAAGAACTGAACACAGGCGGCGCAAGCCGCCTGCTGCTTTTATAGAGACAAGCCATGACCCCCGAACGCTTCAAGCGCATCACCGACATGCTGGCCCAGCGTCAGCTCGATTTGACCGTCTGTATGGAAGAGGTCCACAAACCTCACAATCTGGCCGCCATCGTGCGTACCGCCGATGCCATCGGCATCCACCGGGTACACGCCGTCTGGCCCAAAACCTGGATCCACAAGCGCAAGGGCACCGCCCGCGGCAGCCAGAACTGGGTAGATGTAAAACTGCACCCGGATATCGGCACAGCCGTTGCCGAGCTGAAAGCCTCCGGCATGCAGATCCTGGCAACCCATCTCTCTGACAGCTCGGTCGATTTTCGCGCCATCGATTACACCAAACCAACCGCCATTCTGGTGGGTCAGGAGAAGCACGGCATCGGTGAAGAGGCGCTGGCCCTGGCCGATCACCATATCGTCATCCCCATGGTGGGCATGGTGCAGTCCCTCAACGTCTCGGTGGCTGCCGCCGCCATCCTCTACGAAGCCCAGCGTCAGCGCGAGCTGGCCGGTTGCTATCAGCGCGGCTGCCCGCTCACGCTGGAGGAGCAAAACAGCATCCTGTTCGAGGGTGGATATCCCATCTATGCCCAGCTCTGCAAAGAGAAAGAGATGCCCTACCCCCAGCTCGGCCCGGCCGGTGAAATTCTGGCGGACGAAGAGTGGTGGCAACGGATGCAGCTGACCCGCAAAGGGTGGGCACAGCAGAGCGAGCAGGACGACCTACAGGAGGAGTGATGGAGAACCCTTTTGGCAGCTGGCTGGAATCGCAAATCATTCGGGATCACCTGACCAACCCGAACATAGAGGCCGGCGACTACAGCTATTACTCCGGCTATTACCACGGCAAGCCGTTCGAGGATCACTGCGTCCGCTACCTGCTCGGTGATGGCTCGACCCGCGACACCTGGGAAAGCGGCCTCTGGGGCGAGGTGGATCGGCTGCTCATCGGCAAGTTCTGCTCCATCGGCTCGGGCGCCACCTTCATGCTGGCGGGCAATCAGGGCCACCGGCTGGATTGGGTTTCCACCTTCCCGTTCAACCCCGACACCTTTGGCGAAGGGGCCCGCAGCGGCTTTCTGCGCAAGGGGGACACCCGGATTGGCAACGATGTCTGGATCGGCTCGGAAGCGATGATCATGCCCGGCATCACCATAGGTGACGGCGCCGTCATCGCCACCCGCGCCGTGGTGACCAGGGATGTGGCCCCTTACACCATAGTCGGCGGCAACCCGGCCCAACCGATCCGCCGCCGTTTCAGCGATGAGCAGATCCTCATGCTGCAAGAGATGCAGTGGTGGGACTGGCCCCTGCCTCGCTTGCAAGCCAACATGGCGCTGCTCTGCTCGGGAGATATCGCCGCCCTTTATCACCATTGGCAACAGGAGTGTGCCTGATGAAACCCCTCTCTCTTTCCCTGTTGGCCCTGACCCTATTTTCTGCCGGAGCCCTTGCCGTGACCAATACCTATCAGCTCACCAGCGAAGCCGATGTACCCAACCTCTACCAGCAAACCCTGCCCGACTTCTGGCGCCAGCATGCGGTTGAAGGGGAGTTCAAGGGCAAGGACGGGGTGACCATCCGCTATGCTGCGCTACGGCAAGCCAAGGTTGATCGCGCCATCCTCATCGTCAATGGCCGGGTCGAGAGCTACCTCAAGTATCAGGAGCTGGCGTGGGATCTCTGGCGTCAGGGCTACAGCCTCTATCTCATCGACCATCGCGGTCAGGGGATGTCCGGCCGGATGCTGGATGATCCACAGAAGGGATATGTCGACCAGTTCGACGATTATGTGGTCGATCTCAAGCAGTTTCACGACCAGATAATCATGGCGGACCAGCCTGCCAAGCTGTTCCTGCTGGCCCACTCCATGGGTGGCGCCATCTCGGCCCGCTATCTGGAACGCTGGCCCGATGATATCAAGGCGGCCGTGCTCTCCTCCCCCATGCTGGGCATCAATCTCGGCGGTCTGCCCAAGTGGCTGGCCAAGGGATTGGCGAGCACCATAGGCACGGTCGGCGGCTGGATTGGTGAGCCTCCCTACGGCCCCGGTCAGGGAGCCTATCAGGATCACGGCTTTGCCGATAACGAGCTGACTCACAGCCAGTCCCGCTATCAGGCGTTCCGCCAAATCTACGAACAGCACCCGCAGATCAAGCTGGGTGGCGCCACCGCCCACTGGATTTATCAGGGGATCACTGGTGCCGATGCCGCCATCGCCGATGCGAGCGCCATCAAAACCCCGCTGCTGGTGCTGCAGGCTGGCAGCGACAGCGTGGTGGACAATGCCGCGCAGGATCGCTTCTGCACCATTGCCAAGTGCGAAGGGGGCAAACCGCTGCGTATCGAGGGCGCCTGGCACGAGCTGTTTATCGAATCCGATGACAAGCGCCAGCCCGCCCTGACCGCGATGGTCGACTTTTTCGCCCGCTTCTGAGCTGGCTATTTTTTGTAACCCTAAATAAATGGGGTGACAGTGCGGGCTAAGGTAAACTGCCCCTGTTTTCAATCGATGCCGAGGTAATGATGTTCAAGGTAGTTGTATCCGATCTCGATGGCACTCTGCTCAACAAGCAGCACCAGATCTCTCCCCGTACCCGGGATACCCTGCACCGCCTGGTAGAACAAGGTGTGAAATTCGTGGTCGCCACCGGCCGTCATCACGTTGACGTTCGCAGCTTCCGCGATGCGCTGGGAATGGACATCTACCTCATTACTTCCAATGGCGCCGTGGTCCATGACAAACAGGACCAGCTGATTTTCAACCAGCCGCTGCCGACCGAGATCGCCGCCGAACTGATTGCCCTGGAGCGCGACCCCTCTATCCACCTCAATGTCTATCAGGGTGATGACTGGGTGGTGGAAGAGGAGCTGCCTTGGCTGCTGCAGTTCCACGACGAGTCAGGGTTCACCTACCGTCTGGTCGATGACCTGAAACAGGAACCGAAAGAGCAGATCAACAAGGTGTTCTACATCGGCGACCACGAGAAGCTGCTGAAGATCGAGGCGCACCTCAACCAGCGCTATGGCGATCAGCTCAACGTCACCTTCTCCCTGCCGGACTGCCTCGAAGTGATGCACGCCGGGGTGCACAAGGGCAATGCTGTGCGTGCCGTGCTGGAGCAGAACGGGTTCGATATGTCGGAGGCGATCGCCTTCGGCGATGGCATGAACGACTTCGAGATGCTGACCATGGTGGGACGCGGTATCATCATGGGCAACGCCCACGACCGCCTGAAAATGGCGCTGCCGGAGTATGAGCAGACCCTCACCTCCGACGAAGATGGCGTCGCCGTCTATCTGGAGAAGCTGTTCGAGCTGGAGAGCGTCAGCGCAGCCTGATCCTCTTCAGCCCGCCATCCGATTCAGCAAAGCCTCACCATGTGAGGCTTTGTTTTTTCAAGGTTTCCAGCCAGGGATTGGGCCGCTGCCAGCTGAAGCTCTGGTTCGCTCCGCCGTAGCATTCGGCCAGCCGCAGCGGCGTGCCGGGGGTATGGCGTCGACCGGCCACATCGAGGCAGCGGGAGACCTTGCTGTTGAACAGCCTGTCTTTCTGCCACTCCCACTGCGCCTGACCGTCACAGGGTGCAAGCATCACTTCGCTGTCATTCTTGGCTTGCAAACAGAGATCCTGCAGGCGCAACTCACCCAGATCCCACTCGAACAGTTGATCGTCTTTTCCGCTGCAAGGTTGTGCCAACACCTTTTTTTGGGACACGGCAACGCAAAAATCACCGCTGGTCAGCAAGGGGGAGAGAGAGCGCTCCTCCTGCGGTTGTGAAGCAATGGAGCCCATCATCACATCGGTGGATGGCGGCTTGATGGTACAGCCACCCAGCAGCAAGGCAGCCAGCAGGGCAGGAGAGCAAGAAAAGGAAATTTTGTTATTCATGGAAAAATGCCTGAAATGGGCCGATGACATCCGGTTGTCAGTGACTCGAGGCTGAAGCATAACCGAAAGGCGGGGCGCGCTGCCCAAATAGAGTGTAAACAGACGTAACAGGGAGAGAGTACTGGCACGGCGGAGGCCAGAAAGCAAAAAACCCCGCCGAAGCGAGGTTTTTCTAAATGTGGTCGGTGATAAAGGATTCGAACCTTTGACCCTCTGGTCCCAAACCAGATGCGCT
>NZ_CAWNZT010000427.1:31177-39709 GCF_963878965.1 Aeromonas sp. HMWF015
GGCTATTTCTTTCAAAATAGTTTACTTAAAAAAAACAAAAACGACCTGATGGTCATCCTCGTCATACAGCAAGTATGGTGCGAAGAGAGGGACTCGAACCCTCACACCCGGGGGGCACTAACACCTGAAGCTAGCGCGTCTACCAATTCCGCCACCTTCGCGTACCTGACAAGCTGTAAAATGGGGTGGCTGATGGGGCTCGAACCCACGACAACCGGAATCACAATCCGGGACTCTACCAACTGAGCTACAGCCACCACAGCTGTTTTCGTTCCACAACAACGCCCGTTTAACCGACGCACTTTTGATGGTGCGCCCGACAGGATTCGAACCTGTGACCTCTGCCTCCGGAGGGCAGCGCTCTATCCAGCTGAGCTACGGGCGCTACGCTGTCGAACGGGGCGCATTATTAATGATGGTTGCTGGTTTGTCTACACTTTTCTGTCACCGAAACACTGTTCGTTGTTTTTTCAAGCACATTGCGCACTTTTCTTCCACTATTCCCCTGCTGCCAGCCAAAAAGGGGCAGATCGCAGTCGCAAATCGCCTTACTGCCTTGACTTGATTTGATGCCCATCTAGAATGAATGAACGTTCATTCAATCGAAAGTCACACTGATGATTCTGGATAAAAAAGAGAGCATCTTCAACGCGGCCCATGAGGTGCTGGGTGAACGGGGTTTTCATGGTCTGTCGATTGCAGAAGTTGCCAAGAAGGCCAATGTTGCCACCGGCACCATCTATCGCTACTTCGGCGACAAGGATGATCTGATCCGGCAACTGCACCAGCACACTATCTTGCAGTGTGTACCCATGGTCATGGCCGATGTAGCAATCGATAAAGTTTCATTTCAACAATTTCGCCAATTATGGCTCAATATTCATGCCATTTTTGTTAACGAACCCAACGCTATCCGGTGCAAATTGCAGTACGAGAGCTCTCCGCTAGGGGCAGAATTGGAGACCAATCCTGTCATTCTGGCAGCCTGGGAGCCTCTGGACCGATTTTTTGAACAGGGCGTTGAACAAGGATTGTTTATTGATTTACCGATACGGGCACTCCAGGTGTTGAGTCTGGACAGTGTCATGCATCTGGCCCTGCAGTGCAGGGTGCACAACATCACGCTGACCGAATCGCAGTTGGAAACCGCGATCCGGGCCAGCTGGAATGCCATTTTATCCCCCAATCTTTCCACCTCAGGAGCCTGTTCATGAAAAAGTGGATGGCCATTATGTTGCTGATAGCGATCGCCTTGTTTGGCAGCGTCATCGGCTTCAATTTGTTCAAACAGAAGATGATTGCCCAGTACATGGCCAACCGGCCGGAACCCGAGTTCCCCGTCACCGCCATGGTGACCAAGGCGCAGGATTGGGTACCGACCATCGAAGCGATCGGCTTCATCGAGCCGAATCAGGGGGTGACCCTCTCCACCGAACTGGCAGGTACCATTGACGCCATCACCTTCGAGTCGGGCAAACCGGTCAAGGCTGACCAGCTGCTGCTGAGCCTGGACTCCACCGTGGAGCGGGCCAATCTGCGGGCCTCCCAGGCCAAGCTGCCGGCGGCAAAAGCCAAGTTCGATCGTTTCCAGAACCTCTACAAGACCAGCTCCATCTCCAAAGAGCAGCTGGATGAGGCGGAAGCGGCCTATCGCTCACTGGAAGCAGATATCGAGAGTCTGAAGGCGACCATTGCCCGTCGTGAAGTCCGTGCGCCCTTTAGCGGCGTGGTCGGCCTGCGCAATGTGTTCCTCGGTCAGTATCTGCAGCCGGGCACCGATATCGTGCGCCTGGAGGATACCAGCGTGATGCGCCTGCGCTTCACCGTGCCCCAGACCGATATCTCCAAAATCAAGCTGGGCCAGACCATCAAGATCAATGTGGATGCCTATCCGCAAACCCAGTTTGACGGTCATATCACCGCCATCGAGCCTGCGGTCAACTTCCAGAGCGGCCTGATCCAGGTACAGGCAGACATTCCGAACAACGACGGTCAGCTGCGTTCCGGTATGTTCGCTCGCGCCAGCATCATTCTGCCGACGGTGAAAGATCAGATCGTGATCCCGCAGAGCGCTATCTCCTTCACCCTTTACGGTCAGAACGTCTACGTGCTCAAAGAGGGCGAAGAGACCGACAAAGAGGGTAACAAGGTGAAAGTACTGCGAGCCAAGCAGGTGGTGGTCAAGGCTGGTGAGCGCCGTGGCAACGATGTGCATGTGCTCTCCGGCATCCAGGCCGGTGACCAGATCGTACTGTCGGGTCAGGTTCGCCTGAGCAACGACACCAAGGTGTATGTGGTCGAGAACGATGCCCTGGCCGTTCCGGCACAAACCCCGATGCTGTAAGCGCGGAGATCTGCGATGCGATTTACTGACATATTTATAAAACGGCCTGTGCTGGCGATCTCGCTCAGCTTCCTGATCGCCTTGCTGGGTTTTCAGGCCATCTTCAAGATGCAGGTACGGGAATACCCTGAGGTGACCAACACGGTGATCACCGTCAGCACTGGCTACTATGGCGCCAGTTCTGATCTGATTCAGGGGTTTATCACCCAGCCGCTGGAACAGGCGGTCGCGCAAGCCGACAACATCGACTTCATGACCTCCTCCAGCCAGCTGGGCAGCTCCACCATCACTGCGTACATGAAGCTCAACACCGACCCCAACGCCGCGCTGTCCGACATCCTGGCGAAGGTGAACTCGGTGCGCTCCCAGTTGCCGAAAGAGGCGGAAGACCCGTCGGTCACCTCCTCCACCGGTTCAACCACGGCGGTGCTCTACCTCGGCTTTACCAGCCCGGAGCTCAACTCCAGCCAGATCACCGACTATCTGGAGCGGGTTATCAAGCCGCAGCTCTTTACCGTGGGCGGGGTCTCCAAGGTTGACCTCTACGGCGGTGTCGAGTTTGCCCTGCGGGTATGGCTGGATCCGGCCAAGATGGCGGCCTTCAACCTGACGGCCAGCGACGTGATGACGGTGCTCAACAGCAACAACTATCAGTCCGCGACAGGTCAGGCGACCGGTTACTTTACCCTGTTCAACGGCAACGCCGAGACCCAGGTCAAGGATGTCGACGAGCTGAAGCGTCTGGTTGTTGCTACCCGTGACGGCAAGGTGATCCGCCTTTCCGACATTGCCAAGGTGACCCTCGAGAAGAGCCACGACATCTATCGCGCCAGCGCCAACGGCCGCGAAGCAGTGGTCATGGCGGTCAACGCCGCGCCGACAGCCAACCCCATCAACATCGCCCACGATGTGCTGGCGTTGCTGCCGAGCCTTGAGCGCAATATGCCGAGCACCATGCGTCTCAACGTGATGTATGACTCAACAGTGGCGATCAACGAGTCCATCCACGAGGTTATCAAGACCATCCTGGAGGCTGCCGCCATCGTTCTGGTGGTCATCACCCTGTTCCTCGGTTCGTTCCGCGCGGTCATCATCCCGATCATCACCATTCCGCTCAGTCTCATCGGCGTAGTGATGATGATGGATATGTTCGGCTTCTCGATAAACCTGATGACCCTGCTGGCGATGGTGCTGGCGATCGGTCTGGTGGTGGATGACGCCATCGTGGTGCTGGAGAACGTCGACCGCCATATCAAGGAGGGGGAAGAACCGTTCCGGGCCGCCATTATCGGTACCCGTGAAATTGCGGTGCCGGTTATCGCCATGACGGTCACCCTGGCGGCGGTATACGCCCCTATCGCCCTGATGGGGGGCATCACAGGCTCCCTGTTCAAGGAGTTTGCCCTGACCCTGGCCGGTGCTGTGTTCGTCTCGGGCATCATCGCTCTGACTCTGTCACCGATGATGTGTTCCAAGATGCTCAAGGCCAACGAGCAGCCGGGCAAATTCGAGAGCACAGTCCACCACCTGCTGGAGCGGATGACCGATCGCTACGACAGCATGCTGCACGCCGTGATGAAAAAGCGCCCCGTCATCGTGGTGTTCGCCGTCATCGTCTTCGCCAGCCTGCCGCTGCTGTTCAAGTTCATCCCGAGCGAACTGGCACCGTCAGAGGACAAGGGGGTAATGGCCGTGCTGGGTACCGCACCGTCCAACGCCAACCTGGACTACATCGAAAACACCATGGCGGATGTGAACAAGATCCTGGACGACCAGCCCGAGATCGCCTTCTCCCAGGTCTTCTCCGGGGTGTTCAATGCCAACCAGGCGTTCGGTATCGCCTCCATGGTGCCCTGGAGCCAGCGTGAAGCGAGCCAGAAAGAGGTGCTGGACCGGGTCGCCAATCTGGTGAAAGACATCCCGGGTATGGCCATCACCACCTTCCAGTTCCCGGAACTGCCGGGTGCATCGAGTGGTCTGCCGATCCAGTTCGTCATCACCACCCCGAACAGCTTCGAAAGCCTGTTCCTGGTGGCCGGTGAAATTCTGGCAGCGGCGCAGAGTAACGGTCAGTTCGTCTATTCGGATCTTGATCTGAACTACGACTCCGCCACCATGAAGATCCGCATCGACAAGGACAAGGCGGGTGCCTACGGCATCACCATGCAGGATATCGGTATCACCATGGGCACCATGATGGCGGACGGTTACGTCAACCGTATCGACCTGGATGGCCGCTCCTACGAGGTGATCCCGCAGGTCGAGCGCAAATACCGTCTCAATCCGGAGTCAATCAAGGGCTATTACGTGCGGGCAGCAGACGGCAAGTCGATCCCGCTCGGCAGCCTGATCAGCATTGAAGTGGTTGGCGAGCCTCGCGCCCTGCCCCACTTCAACCAGCTGAACTCTGCCACCATAGGCGCCGTTCCGGCTCCGGGCGTGGCCATGGGTGATGCGATCAACTGGTTCCAGACCACCGCCGACGAGAAGCTGCCGCAAGGCTATCGTTACGACTTCATGGGTGAAGCCCGTCAGTTCGTCACCGAAGGCAATGCGCTCTATGCCACCTTCGCGCTGGCACTGGCCATCATCTTCCTGGTGCTGGCAATCCAGTTCGAGTCGGTGCGTGACCCGCTGGTCATCATGGTCTCTGTACCGCTCGCCATCAGCGGGGCCTTGATTGCCCTGGCATGGGGTATGGCGACCATGAACATCTACTCCCAGGTGGGCCTCATCACCCTGGTGGGTCTGATTACCAAGCACGGTATCCTGATCTGTGAAGTAGCTAAGGAAGAGCAGCTGCTGCGCGGCATGAACCGGATGGAAGCCGTAATGCAGGCCGCCAAGGTACGTCTGCGTCCGATCCTGATGACCACTGCCGCCATGATTGCCGGTCTGATCCCGCTGCTCTACGCCGCAGGCGCCGGTGCGGCACAGCGTTTCAGTATCGGTATCGTCATCGTGGCAGGTCTTGCCATCGGCACCCTGTTTACCCTGTTCGTGCTGCCGGTGATCTACACCTATCTGGCTTCCGAGCACAAACCCTTGCCGGTATTCGATGAAACCATTCCGCCCAAAGCAAACGGCGGACATTAATCATCAATCACATGCGAAGGCCCCGATACGGGGCCTTTTTTATGCTTCGCAGGAAAGACGACATAAGTGCATGAAGCAGTTAAACTAAAAAACACCACATCCAGACCGCAAGGACGCCATGTCAGGACTCTTCACCAAGACCGCCAGGGCCGTAGGCCGCAACGGACTCTCATATCGCCTGCTCTCCTACATTCTGGTCTGCAGTACCGTATTGGCGATGATCATTACGGCGCTGCAACTCGCCTGGGATTACCGCAAGGATGTTGCCGTCATCGAAGACAGCATCGGCCAGATCGAGGCCTCGTTCCTGCAACCCATCGCAGCCAGCTTGTGGAACCTGGATGAAGAGCAGGTCAAAGTGCAAATTGAAGGGATCATGAACCTGCCCAACATGCAGTTCGTGATGGTCAAGGAGATGCTCGGCAACTCCGAAGTCCCGCTGCTGACCCAGGGGGTCGAGCGGGAAAGCTATGATATCTCCCGCGAATTCAACCTCACCTATCAGGGTGAAATCGTCGGCAAGCTGTTCGTTGCCGCCTCTCTCGAACAGATCTACCAGCGCCTCATCGAAAAATCGGTGCTGATCATGGTCAGCCAGACCATCAAGACCCTGGTGGTCTCATTTTGCATCCTGATCATCATTTACTATCTGGTGGTCAGGCACATCAACCGCATCGCCAACTACGCCCAGAAGTTCAACCTCGATCGACTCGACATGGCGCTGGAGCTGGAAGGCCGCCCGCAGCCGCGCAAGAAACCCGATGAGCTGGATACCCTGGTCTCCACCCTCAACCAGATGCGTACCCGACTGCGTGACGAGCTGGTTGCCCGCCATCAGGCGGTCGAACAACTGCAAAAGGAGCGGGACTTCTCCGCCACCCTGATCAACTCCGCCAACATGGTCATCTGCTGCATGGAACCGGATTTGACCATCGCCAGCATCAACCCGGCAGCCATCTTGCTGACCGGCTACCACCAGCAGGAGCTGTTGCAACACAACTGGCTGGATCTCTTTGTCAGCCCGGCGCAACGGGAAGAGCTGAACGATATTCTGGCAGCGGAAGGTTCACTGGCCGACAAAGAGGTCATCATGCATGACCAGCAGGCCCATGAGCTGGTACTGCAATGGACCTTCGTCCCCTTCTACGATGGCCCCAACCTCAAGTACCAGATCGGCTTCGGCTACGACATCACCCAGCTGAAAAAGGTCGAGCGGGAGATTATCCAGCTCAACGAACAGCTGGAAGGCAAGGTGGTGGAACGTACCCGCAGCCTGAGCGAAGCCAACAACCAGCTCGGCAAGGCGTACGACGACCTGAAACAGGCCCAGCAAACCCTGGTGGAGTCGGAGAAGATGGCCTCCCTCGGCTCGCTGGTGGCCGGGGTGGCACACGAGATCAACACTCCGATCGGCATCAGCGTAACCGCCTCCTCCTACCTGCAGGAACGGGTCGCCGACTTCAAGTCCCATATCGACTCCAAGCAGCTGTCGCGCTCCTATCTCAACGAGTTCACCGTCAACCTCGACGAGTCGATGCAGCTGCTGCAGAGCAACCTGCGGCGCGCCTCCGAGCTGATTGCCAGCTTCAAGCAGGTAGCGGTCGACCAGTCATCGGAAGCACGCTACAACTTCAGCCTCGCCGACAACCTCCATCAGGTGGTGGTATCGCTTGGCCACAAACTGAAGAAGAGCCAGTGCGAAGTGGATATCCAGTGCGATCCCAAGCTGTCGATCTTCTCTTTCCCGGGCAGCTTTACCCAGATCTACTCGAACCTGATCCTCAACTCCATCAACCACGGGTTCGACAGCTGGGACAAACCGAAGAAGATCACCATCAAGGTGGAACAGCAGGGAGAGGAGCTGTTTATCGACTATTCGGACAATGGCCGCGGCATCCCGCCCGAAATATTGCCGCGCATCTTCGATCCCTTCGTCACCTCCAAGCGGGGTCAGGGCGGCAGCGGTCTGGGCACTCACATCATCTACAACCTGGTAGTACAACTGCTAAAAGGCCGTATCAGTTGTGCCAGCGAACCGGGCCAGGGCGCCCAATTCCATATTCGCCTGCCGATCCAACATAACTGAGCGCTGGCTCTTGTGAGCCAGCCGCTTTATCCCCATCATGCTGTGATTGCATTCTTAATGAGCGGAGAACCTCGCAATGGCACAGCATTTTGACTATATCGCCATCGGCGGCGGCAGCGGCGGTATTGCTTCTGCCAACCGGGCTGCCATGTACGGTAAGAAAGTTGCCCTGATTGAAGCCAAAGAGTTGGGTGGAACCTGCGTCAACGTAGGCTGCGTACCGAAGAAGGCCATGTGGTATGCAGGCCAGATCGCCGATGCCCTGAAATATGGTGCCGACTACGGCTTTGACACCACCCTCAACCACTTCAACTGGGCCAAGCTGGTCGAGTCCCGCCAGGCCTACATCGGCCGCATTCACCAGTCCTATCAGAACGTGCTGGGCAAGAACCAGATCACCGTCATCAAGGGCTTCGCCCGCTTCGTCAGCAGCAACACCATCGAGGTCAATGGCGAGCACTACACGGCCGATCACATTCTGATCGCTACCGGTGGCCGCCCGGAGATTCCGGCGATCCCAGGTGCCGAGCTGGGTATCGACTCCGACGGTTTCTTCGATCTGCAAAGCCAACCCAAGCGGGTTGCCGTGGTGGGTGCTGGCTACATCGCAGTCGAGATCGCTGGGGTGATGCAGGCGCTCGGCTCCGAGACCCATCTGGTGGTGCGCAAGCACGCACCGCTGCGCAACTTCGACCCCATGATCCACGAGACACTGGTCGAAATCATGGCGCAGGAAGGGCCCAAGCTGCACACACACGCCATTCCCAAAGCCGTGATCAAAAACGCTGACAACAGCCTGACCCTGCAACTGGAAGATGGTCGCCACCTCACCGTCGACTGCCTGATCTGGGCCATCGGCCGGGTACCGGCTACCGACAACCTCAATCTGACTGCCGCAGGCATCACGCTGGACGAGAAGGGCTTTATCCCGACCGACAAGTTCCAGAACACCACCGTCGCCAACATTTATGCGGTAGGTGACAACACGGGTCGCATCCAGCTCACC
>NZ_CAWNZT010000428.1:0-6153 GCF_963878965.1 Aeromonas sp. HMWF015
CTATAAGATATATAAAGACTTTTATTGTCATATCCAAAATGGAAGGTATTGTGTGACAGGGAGCGTAGAGCTCATAGCGCTCTCACACTTTTATCTGTCTGCTCCTGAATCCTCGGTTGGTTATGCTGCCTTCAGAAAAATTCCCAACAAAAAAGGCTGCTCACCTGGGGTGAGCAGCCTTTGTGATCGGTTTTTTCAGACTAAAGCTGATTAGGCTTGTTCGTCAGCCTGAGCTGCCTGGATACCGGTCAGGGCGATGGTGTAGACGATGTCGTCAACCAGGGCGCCACGGGACAGGTCATTGACCGGCTTGCGCATGCCTTGCAGCATCGGGCCGATGGAGACCAGGTCAGCAGAACGCTGTACCGCCTTGTAAGTGGTGTTACCTGTGTTCAGGTCAGGGAACACGAACACGGTGGCTTTACCGGCAACCGGTGAATTCGGTGCCTTGGACTTGGCCACGTTCTCCATGATGGCCGCGTCGTACTGCAGCGGGCCGTCGATGATGAGGTCGGGGCGCTTGGCCTTGGCCAGCTCGGTCGCTTCACGCACTTTCTCTACATCGGCACCGGCGCCAGAGGTACCGGTGGAGTAGGAGATCATGGCGACGCGCGGCTCGATGCCGAACGCGGCTGCGGAGTCGGCGGACTGGATAGCGATCTCGGCCAGCTGCTCGGCAGTCGGATCCGGGTTGATCGCGCAGTCACCGTAGACCAGCACCTGGTCAGGCAGCAGCATGAAGAAGATGGAGGAGATCAGGGAAGAGCCCGGAGCGGTCTTGATGATCTGCATCGGCGGACGGATGGTGTTGGCAGTGGTGTGCACCGCGCCGGATACCAGGCCGTCAACTTCATTGCGCTCCAGCATCATGGTACCCAGTACCACGTTGTCTTCCAGCTGCTCGCGGGCAACCACTTCGGTCATGCCCTTGTTCTTGCGCAGCTCGACCAGACGCGGCACATAGCGCTCGCGCACAACGGCCGGATCGATGATCTCGACGCGATCGGTCAGTACCACACCCTGCTGTTCGGCAACTCGACGGATCTCTTCCGGGTTACCCAGCAGTACCGGACGGGCAATGCCACGCTCGGCACAGATGGCGGCAGCCTTGATGGTGCGCGGCTCGTCGCCTTCCGGCAGCACGACACGCTTGTTGGCCTGACGGGCCAGCTCGGTCAGCTGATAACGGAATGCCGGCGGGCTCAGACGACGGGAACGGGTAGAGCTGACGGTCAGCGACTCGATCCAGTGCTTGTCGATGTGGCCAGCGACGTAGTCCTGTACCAGTTCGATACGCTCGCGGTCATCTTCCGGAATATCGACGTTGAAGTTCTGCAGGCTGACGGCGGTCTGCCAGGTGTTGGTACCGGTCATCATGATCGGCAGGCCGGTGGCCATGGCCTGTTGGCACAGCGCCATTACCTGCGGCTCCGGATGATAGTTACCGGTCAGCAGCAGGGCGCCCAGCTTGACGCCGTTCATGGCGGAGAGGCAGGCGGAGACGATGACGTCAGAGCGATCGCCGGAGGTGACCAGCAGGCTACCCGGACGGAAGTGCTCAACCATGTTGTGAATGGAGCGGGCGCAGAAGGTCACGGTCTGCAGACGGCGGCTGTCCAGCTCGCCTTTGTGCAGGATCTTGGCGGCCAGATGCTTGGCAAGATCCTTGGCGCGCGGGGCGATCAGCTGGGTGTTCCAGGGGATGCAACCCAGGATGCGCAGCGGGCTCTTGCCGAACACTTGCAGCACTTCCAGGTTGTGAGCCGCGTCAGAAGCGTGGTGATGGGCTTCGAACATCTCGGTCAGGTCAGGGCGGGTTACGCCATGCTCGTCAACCGGCGCGCCAACCTTGTTGATCACGCAACCAACGATGCGGGGGTTGTTGACACCACCGAAGTTGGAGCAGGCCAGCTCGATGCGCTCTTTCAGTTTCTGGCTGGAGTCATGGCCCGGGTGGGTCACGAATACCATGTCAGCGTCCAGCGCCTTGGCCACGTCGTAGTTCAGCTTGTTGGCAAAGGGCTGCTTGTCGGTCGGCACCATACCTTCGACAACCAGCACTTCGGCACCACTGGATTTCACGTGCTCTTCGAAGCGGGCAACGATCTCTTCCAGCAGGATGTCGGTGTTGCTGGAGCTGATCATGTTCTCGGCGTAGGAGAGGGTGAACGGCTCGGGCGGGTTGATGTTGGCAGCAGCGCGGATAACGGCGGTTGAGCGCTCGGCACCGGTTTCACCCGGACGCGGCTGGGCAACCGGTTTGAAGAAGCTGACATTGACACCGTGACGCTCCATGGCGCGAACAACGCCCAGACTCACGGAAGTTACGCCGACACCAGTGCCGACCGGGATAAGCATAATAGTGCGTGCCACTTTATACCCCTTGTTCATTTTTTGGGATCAGGAAAAGGCCGCCCTGGTGGGCGGCCTCGAGTTACTGCGTCAATTAAGCGCCGACCAGTTCCAGCGCGTCGTGGGCGATAACCCACTCTTCGTTGGTCGGGATAACCAGGGCCTTGGTAGAACCAGCCTTGGTGATCTCGCCACCCTTGCCGAAACGAGCCTTCAGGTTGGCGTCGTGATCGACGTCAAAGCCCAGCAGACCCAGCTTGTTCAGGGTGATTTCACGGATCGGGGCGGAGTTTTCACCGATACCACCGGTGAAAACAACGGCGTCCAGACGACCGTCCATGGCGGCAGCGTAGGCGCCGATGTACTTGGCCAGGCGATAGCAGTAAACGTCCATAGCACGCTTGGCTTCTTCTTTGCTGTCGTAGTTGTCTTCAACGAAACGGCAGTCGGAGGTCACTTCGGTCAGACCCTGCAGGCCGGACTCTTTGGTCAGCATGGTGTTGATATCAGCAACGCTCATGCCCAGCTTGTCGTGCAGGAAGAAGATGATGGCCGGATCCAGATCACCGGAACGGGTACCCATCACCAGACCTTCCAGCGGAGTCAGGCCCATTGAGGTATCAACGGATTTGCCGTTCTTGATGGCGCAGACGGAACCGCCGTTGCCCAGGTGGCAGTTGATGATGTTCAGCTCTTCAACCGGCTTGTTCAGCTGCTTGGCAGCTTCCAGGCTGATGTAGTAGTGGCTGGTGCCGTGAGCGCCGTAGCGACGGATGCCGTTCTCTTTGTAGAGCTTGTACGGCAGGGCGTACAGGAAGGCTTCTTCCGGCATGGTCTGGTGGAACGCGGTATCGAATACGGCCACGTTCTTGTCAGCCAGCGCCGGGAATACGCGGCGAGCTTCACGGATACCGATCAGGTGAGCCGGGTTGTGCAGCGGTGCGTACGGAACAGCAGCTTCGATGCCGGCAATCACGTCTTCGCAGATGACAACGGAAGAGGTGAAGCGCTCGCCACCGTGAACTACACGGTGACCGATGGCGATCAGGTTCTTGGACAGTTCCGGATTGAGCGGCAGGATCTTGTTGACGATGAAGTCCAGCGCTTCCTGGTGAGCGGCACCCGCGCCCAGATCGGCACTGCCTTTCTCGCCATTCAGTTTCCACTTGATGCGGGCGTCGTCGAGGTTGAAGCACTCGGCCAGGCCGGACAGCAGGTCATCACCGGTGGTTGCGTCAATGACGGCAAACTTCAGGGAAGAGCTGCCACAGTTAAGAACAAGAACCAGCTTACTCATGAATAAATCCTATCGCAGATTGGGTTGTGTAGGCGGATGCGTTGGACGCGGTGCGGCCAAAAACTTTCAACTTATCCTTATGAGGGTTGGCAATCTGTTGCTTGCCCCTTGTATAGTGATACAAGACCCGAAATCCAGACGTCCCTGACAGGTCAATAGCAAGACGCTTTTGACGCAAAAATGGGCGTACAAAGGATAACCCGATTGTTGAAAAATAACAAAGTCATCCTCAACCTTTGTTACTTTGCATCAAATTTTGTCGAGGTTTTGCCGTTGGTACGTTCAAAAAGCGCTCGGAGGTAGTATGAGCATGAACATTTTTGGAACTAAGTTACAGCAAGGCCGCCATTATATGACGCTTTGGCCGCGCCGTCCCGAGCTCAATTCGATGTTTCCTGAAAATCGGGTGATCAAGGCGACCGAGTTCGCCCTCAAGGTGATCCCCGCGCTGGCGGTGTTGAGCGTGATGCTGCAGTTCCAGTTTGGCGAGCTGCACTACTGGCCTTCCGTCATCACTTCCGTGCTGTTTCTGCTCAGTTTGCCGCTGCAGGGCTACTACTGGCTCGGCCAGCGTGCCGACACCCGCTTGCCCCCGTCGCTGGCGAGCTGGTATCGGGAGATCAACGGCAAGATGAACGAGCAGGGTGGCCGCCGCCAGCTGGTGTCTCAGCCGCGCTATGAAGAGCTGGCCGATACTCTCAAGGCCGCCTTCCAGCAGCTCGATAAATCCTTTCTCTACGAATAACCCGTTTCAGATGCAAAAAGGCGCCAGTGGCGCCTTTTTTGTTGCGGTTGGTGTGCGGATCAGGCCGCCAGTACCTTGCGGATTTCCTGGATGGAGAGCTTGTACTGACGGGGGCACTGACGCCACACCTGCAGCATCCGCTGGTACTTGTCGCGCATGGCGATGTCGCTGGAGAGCTCGTCGCACGGGCATTTGAGCTCGGGGAAGCGCTTGTCCACCTCCAGCAGGAAGCAGACGTAGTCAGCCAGCTCACGCTCCTGGCTGCGGCTGTAGCCATTGAACTCCAGGCGGCTGGCGTTGATCTCGCCCTGAACGGCGGTATCCAGATTACCCCATGAGATGGCCAGTGCGTGGTGCAGCTCCAGGGTGTCGATCACCTCCTGGCAGGTCGCCAGATCCAGATGGCCGAAGCTCTTCTCCAGCTCGAGGATCTGCAGGCAGTAGCCGCGCTCGATGATGGTGCTGGCGCGCTGGTAGACGTCCGCTTTCTCCGGATTGAGTTTCGCCAGAATTTCGTACTGGTTGCTCAGGATCAAACGCTCAGTGTTGCTCATGTTCATGGGATATCTCGCTGGAAGATGATTCTGGGGTCACGTTAACCCATATATAAAATGAATTTTTTGATCTGGGCGGGGGAGTTGGTGAGAAAAATCCGCTGGCAAGGGGCTACTGACCAGACAAAAAAGGCCTGCATGGCAGGCCTTTCAATGACGCAGGGGAGGGTTATCCCTTGAGGAAATCCAGTACCACCTGATGGTGATCGCTGGTTTTGAACTTGTCGAAGTGGTGGGCAATCTTGCCCTCTTCATTGATCAGGAAGCTCTGACGGTGAATGCCGTCATACTCCTTGCCCATGAACTTCTTCGGGCCCCAGACGCCAAAGGCATCGGCGACGGCGTGGTCTTCATCAGCCAGCAGGGTGAAGTTGAGCTGGTCCCGCTCTTCGAACTTTTTCAGCCGTTTGGCCGGATCCGGGCTGATGCCAAGCACCACCACATTGAGGGCGGCCAACTCGGCGTTCACATCGCGTAGGCTGCAGGCCTGGGTGGTGCAGCCGGGGGTCATCGCCTTGGGGTAGAAATAGACCAGCACCTTCTTGCCGCGCAGGCCAGCGAGGCTGACCTGATTGCCATTCTGGTCGGGCAGGGAGAAATCGGGGGCGGGGCTGCCAGCTTGTAGTGGTTGCATGGGGTCTCCTCGGGTAAAACGCCCTCAGGCGTGTTTGCGATTGACGATAAACTCGAACGATTCGGCACCCAGTTGACGACAGAATTCGGCGAAGGCGGTTTGCGAACCTTCCACTTCACCCTCTCTGGCCAGATTGAGCTGAAAACTGATCTTCAGCAGGTTGAACGGCTGCTGCTCCAGGGTCATGGATTGCATCGCCTGAATGTTCCAGCCATGTTCGCTGAAGAACTGGGTGCACTGGCTTACGATGCCGGGCTCGTCGCGGATCAACAGGTCGGCACTGGCGCGGACGTCATACTGCAGGGACTGGTGGCGTTCGGTGCGTTTCATCATGGTGATGAGATCCCACTCCTGGCTACGCAGGGGCAGGCTGATTTCGAGTTGCATCATGCTGTTCCAGTCGCCCGAGAGCAGCATGATAAAGGTAAATTCATTGCCGAAGATGCCAAGGCGGCTGTCTACAATGTTGCAACCACAGCCACTGACGTGGCGGGTCACTTCATTGACGATGCCAGGCCTGTCCGTGCCGATGGCCGTTACGACCAGGTAGTGAGTCATAAATCTTCTCTCG
>NZ_CAWNZT010000429.1:0-5205 GCF_963878965.1 Aeromonas sp. HMWF015
AAAGGAATCAATGATGACCCAATTTGCCATTGCCTTCCCGGGACAAGGTTCCCAGTCCGTTGGCATGCTGGCCGAGCTGGCCGAGCAACATGCCGTGATCAAGGAGACCTTCGCCGAGGCGAGCCAGGTGCTGGGTTATGACCTGTTTGTCCTGGTGATGGATGGTCCGGTTGAAGATCTGAACAAAACCTGGCGCACCCAGCCGGTGCTGCTGACCGCCTCTGTCGCCCTGTGGCGTCTGTGGCAACAGCAGGGTGGGGCAACGCCCTCTCTGATGGCGGGCCACAGCCTGGGTGAATACTCCGCGCTGGTTTGCAGCGGCGCACTCGATTTTGCCGATGCGGTCAAACTGGTCGAGCTGCGTGGCCTGGCCATGCAGGAAGCGGTACCGGAAGGCACCGGCGCCATGGCTGCCATCATCGGTCTGGACAACGAATCCATCGCCGCCAACTGCGAAAAAGCAGCGCAAGGGCAGGTGGTCTCTCCGGTCAACTTCAACTCTCCGGGCCAGGTGGTTATCGCCGGTCACAAAGAGGCCGTTGAACGTGCCAACGTGCTGATGAAAGAGTCGGGCGCCAAGCGTGCATTGCCGCTGCCGGTCTCCGTGCCGTCTCACTGCGCGCTGATGAAACCTGCCGCAGAAAAACTGGCAGCTGCGCTGGACGGGATCGAGATCAAGGTTCCAACCATCGCGGTCATCAATAATGTCGACGTATCCTGTGAACAGGATCCGGCCGCCATCAAGCAAGCGCTGGTACGTCAGCTGTTCAGCCCGGTTCGTTGGACCGAGACTGTCGAGCGGATGGCCAACGAGGGAGTTACCCTCGAGATCGAGATGGGGCCGGGCAAAGTGTTGACCGGGCTCGCCAAGCGCATCGACAAGCGCGTGGAAGGTATTCACGCCAACGATGCCGCCTCTTTCGAGCAGGCGCTGGCCCAGATCAAGTAAACAGGAGCAAGTGATGAGCTTTACCGATAAGGTTGTGTTGGTGACCGGTGCCAGTCGTGGCATCGGCCGTGCGATTGCCGAAACATTCGTGGCCCGTGGCGCGAAAGTGGTCGGTACGGCGACCAGCAAGAGCGGTGCTGAGGCGATCAGCGCCTATCTGGGCGAGAATGGTTGCGGCATGGCACTGAACGTGACCAGCCAGGAATCCATCGAAGCCGTCTTCGCCGCCATCAAGGCGCGCTTTGGCGACATCGACATCCTGATCAACAACGCGGGGATCACCCGAGACAACCTGTTGATGCGGATGAAAGATGACGAGTGGAACGAGATCATCGATACCAATCTGACTTCGCTTTATCGTCTGAGCAAACCGGTGTTGCGTGCCATGATGAAGAAACGTCACGGTCGCATCATCAGCATTGGCTCCGTGGTGGGAACCATGGGCAATGCCGGTCAGGTCAACTATGCTGCCGCCAAGGCCGGTCTGGTTGGTTTTACCAAATCGTTGGCGCGGGAAGTGGCATCCCGTGGTATCACAGTGAACGCGGTTGCTCCCGGTTTCATCGAAACCGACATGACCCGTGCCCTGAATGACGATCAACGTGCTGGCATCATGAGTCAGGTGCCTGCCGCCCGTTTGGGTGATCCAAAAGAAATTGCCGCAGCTGTGGTATTCTTGGCTTCTGATGAAGCAGCCTATATCACCGGCGAAACCCTGCATGTTAATGGCGGGATGTACATGGTGTAATCAATTTGTCGTGAGATCTGTTCAAATTTGCGATAGTACGCCGAAGTTTGGCACATTTCGTGGTTTGACCAGCGGCAAGCTACTTGCAAACTCACGTCAATTGAATAAACTACCCCAACCAGACGCAAATAGCGTATTTTTAAAGGAAAATTCAGGTCATGAGCAACATCGAAGAACGCGTAAAGAAAATCATCATCGAACAACTGGGTGTTAAAGAGGAAGACGTTAAGAATGCTGCCTCCTTCGTCGACGACCTGGGCGCTGACTCTTTGGATACCGTTGAACTGGTAATGGCGCTGGAAGAAGAATTCGATACCGAAATTCCTGATGAAGAAGCCGAGAAGATCACCACTGTTCAAGCGGCTATCGACTACATCACCGCTAATCAGGAATAAGTTCCTGTTCTGAAAGAAGCGGCCCAAGGGCCGCTTCTTTTGTATTTGTTCCTTTTCAAAACACCTCTCGGAGACTACCTCAGTGTCAAAACGCAGAGTCGTGGTGACCGGCTTGGGGATGCTTTCCCCGGTGGGTAACACTGCCGAATCCAGCTGGCAAGCACTGCTCAACGGGCAGAGCGGCATTTCCCTTATCGAACACTTTGATGCCAGCGAGTTTGCAACCCGCTTCGCAGGTCTGGTCAAGGATTTCGATCCCGAGCAGTACGGTATCAACCGTAAAGACGCTCGCAAGATGGATCTCTTCATTCAATACGGCATCGCGGCCGGTATGCAGGCGCTGGATGATTCCGGCCTGACCATCAATGAAGAGAATGCCGAACGTGTCGGCGTGGCGATTGGCTCCGGTATCGGCGGTCTGGGTCTGATTGAACAGAACCACGAAAGCTTGGTCAACGGCGGCCCGCGCAAGATCAGTCCCTTCTTCGTTCCGTCCACCATCATCAATATGGTGTCCGGTCATCTTTCCATCATGAAAGGTCTGCAAGGGCCGAACATCGCCGTGACTACCGCCTGTACCACAGGTACCCATGCCATCGGTATGGCTGGCCGGATGATCGCTTACGGTGATGCCGATGTGATGGTCGCTGGCGGTGCCGAGAAAGCCTCCACCGCGATGGGGATGGGTGGTTTTGCTGCCGCCAAGGCACTCTCCAACCGTAACGACGAGCCGCAAAAAGCGAGCCGTCCGTGGGATAAAGATCGCGACGGTTTCGTGCTGGGTGACGGTGCCGGTGTACTGGTACTGGAAGAGTACGAACACGCCAAGGCCCGTGGCGCCAAGATCTACGCCGAGCTGGTCGGTTTTGGCATGAGCGGTGACGCGTACCACATGACTGCGCCTCCTGCAGATGGCAACGGTGGCGCCCGCGCCATGAAAAATGCCATCAAGGATGCGGGCATTGCCCCCGAGCAGATTGGTTATATCAACGCGCACGGTACCTCCACCCCGCTGGGTGATGTGGCCGAGCTGCGTGGCATGAAGTCGGTGTTTGGTGAGCACGCCAAATCCCTGATGGTGAGCTCTACCAAGTCCATGACAGGTCACCTGCTTGGCGCCGCCGGTGCCATCGAGGCGATCATCACTGTGTTGGCCCTGCGTGATCAGGTGGCTCCGCCCACCATCAACCTGGACAACCCGGATGAAGAGTGCGATCTGGATCTGGTACCCCATGTGGCTAAGCCAGGCAGCTTCGAGTACGCCCTTTCCAACTCGTTTGGTTTTGGCGGCACCAATGGCTCACTGATCTTCAAACGCGTATAATTTGCCGCAGGGCAAAGACACAGGCCCGATACTGCCGGTATCGGGCCTTTTTTATCGGAGGGATCCCTTTGCTTATCAATGGCATGAAGCTTGATACCATCTCGGCCTATGATCGGGGGCTGGCCTATGGTGACGGTCATTTCACCACCATGGCGGTCAGGGAGGGTCGCGTGTTGCAGTGGCCTGCCCATCTGGCACGGTTGCAGCTGGCCAACAACCGGCTGGGATTGGTTGAACCGGACTGGGATCTCTTGACCCGGGAGGTTGAAGAGATGGTGGCCGACCAGCCACAATGCGTGGCCAAGGTGATCCTGACCCGCGGCGAGGGGGGGCGGGGCTATGACGGCAGCGGATGTCAACACACAACCCGGATTGTCACTCTGGCGCCATTTCCCACTCACTATGGCCAGTGGCAACAGGAGGGGATCGAGATGGTGGTGTGCCGCCAGCGGATCGGTGATGCCCCTATGCTGGCCGGGCTTAAAACCTTGAATCGTCTGGAGCAGGTATTGCTGAAAAGCGAACTTGTCAGCCGAAATGCAGTCGAAGGGATAGTGCTTAACAGTCGTGGTTTTCTCGTTGAAGGGGTCAGTGCCAATCTGTTTTGGCGTCGGGGCAAGACGGTGTTTACGCCCGATCTCGCCCGCGGTGGTGTCGATGGCATCATGCGCCGCCAGGTGATGGCGATGTTGAAACAGATGAGTATTGAGTTGCGTGTGGTAGAGGCTCCGCTGGAGTCACTATGGCAGGCTGAAGAGGTGTGGCTCACCAATACCCTGATGGGGGTCGTGCCGGTCAATGGCATCGAGGATATCCACTATCCCCCAGCGGTATTGAGTCGCCGTTTACAGGAGCGTTTGGTCATTGAAGTTTAATCGGCTTTACACCCTGCTCGCGGGGGCGGCACTGACGGTAGCCGCTGCCGGGGGCTATGTACATTACAAATGGCAACAGGTAGAGACGCTCACCAACAAGGGGCCGACCCGGCTCTTTACGGTGGAGAAGGGCGCCCATGCGGCGCGCCTGATCGCCGAACTGGGTGAGGGGGAAACCAGCCCCTGGGCGGTGCGGCTCTGGCTGCGCAGCCATCCCGAACTGGTGGCCATCAAATCGGGCACCTATGAAATCAAGGAAGGGGCCCCTCTCAAGGAGACCCTTTCCCTGTTCGCATCGGGCAAGGAGTTTCACTTCAGCCTCACCTTCGTCGAAGGTTCCCGTTTCGAGGATTGGCAAAAGCAACTCTCCAGCGCCCCATACCTTGAGCGGTTGACCGTTGAGCAATCCGAAGCCGACCTGGCGCAGGAGCTCGGCATCGAGAATGGCAAGCTGGAGGGTTGGTTCCTGCCGGAAACCTATGCCTATACCACCCATGCCAGCGATCTCTCGATCCTGCGTCGCGCCCATCAGGATATGGAGACTTTCCTGCAGCAGAGCTGGGAGAAACGTCAGGCCAACCTGCCTTACAAGACCCCATACGAGGCGTTGATCATGGCCTCCATCATCGAGAAAGAGACCGGCCAGCCGGACGAGCGGGCGCAGATCGCCTCGGTGTTTGTCAATCGTCTGCGTCTGGGCATGAAGCTGCAAACCGATCCCACCGTCATTTACGGGGTGAAGGATCGCTACGATGGCAACATTCGTCGCAGCGATCTGACCGACAAGAATCCCTACAACACTTATGTGATCGACGGTCTGCCGCCCACGCCCATCGCCATGCCGGGCAAGGCCTCCATCGAAGCAGCGCTCAACCCCAAGTCGACCGACTATCTCTACTTTGTCGCCAAGGGGG
>NZ_CAWNZT010000430.1:0-1823 GCF_963878965.1 Aeromonas sp. HMWF015
CCACTCCGCTGCTGATGTCCCGTATCAGCTCCGGTCTGCCGATCTTTGCCATGTCCCCCCACAACAAGACCCTGGCCTGGACCAATCTCTACCGTGGCGTCACCCCGGTGATGTTTGACGGTGACGAGACCAAACCGGTCTACGAAGTGTGCCGCGACGCGCTGGCCGTGCTCAAGGAGAAGGGGCTGCTGCAAAGCGGGGACATGGTGCTGCTGACTCACGGTGACAAGATGGAAACCGTGGGCAGTACCAACACCTGCAAGGTGATGATGGTCGAATAAGCCCGTCCGGTTTTACTGTGCTTAACAAGGCTGCTCCTCTTTGATGAGCAGCCTTTTTGTTAACTGCTGTCAGGCTGTGGCGGTATAAACAGGACTCAATGATTGCTTAACCGGATTCCCCTTCCGATAATGCGGGAGTGATTTTCAGCGGGTAGCCTGTTGTAGGTGATCGCACCAGGTAACCCAGACACTCGACAATACGGGAGTGAAAAAATGAACAAGCGTAACTGGTTGCTGGCCCTGTCACTGAGTCTGGCCTTCTCACCCTGTTATGCCGACTGGGCCAAGCTCAAGGCCGCAGCGTCCGATCTGGGAGCGGCAGTGAGCGAGACCAGCAAGGAGGTGTGGCAGGATGTCAGCGATTTTTCCAAAAAGAGCTGGGCTTCCATCTCGGCTTGGGGAGAGGATGCCTTCAATACCGCCGGGGTCTGGACCGACAAGAGCATCGCGACCGGCAAGGAGTGGCTGAAGGCAGCCGACAAGGAGCTCAACGAGATGCTCAACCCCAAGACGGCGAAAGAGGCGAGGATCGCGCTCAATACCATGGCCGACACTGCGCTGATCCGGTTGTTCAACGAGCAGCCATCAGCCAAGTTGTTGTTTGACAAGGCTTATGGCTATGCAGTGTTCGATTCGCGCAAGTTCTCCCTGATGCTGCATACCAATCAGGGGGCCGGGGTGGCAGTCAATCGCAAAACCGGCAAGCACACCTATATGAAGATGTTTGGCGCAGGTCTGGCGGCCGGGATTGGTGGCAAGTTCTATCAGCAGGTGATCCTGTTTGAAGACAAGGCAAGATTCGATGCCTTCGTGACCCAGGGGTGGGAGGCCACCTCCGAAGTGGGCGTGGTGGCCGGCAAGGAGAGCGCCGAGCTGACCGCCAAATACAACGGCGGCATGGCCATCTACCAGATTGGCGAGAAGGGCCTGCTGCTCGATGCCAATATCTCCGGCTCCAAATACTGGATTGACAAGGACTTGACTGAAACGAGCCGCTAATCCTGTTGTTATCGGTTGCTCACTGCACACCATGCGTTTGTCGTGATCTCGCAAACAGGCCCGCAGTGCGGGCCTGTTTGTTCTCTCGGTGTTAGTGGGCTGAATAGACCTGCTTGCCCTTGAACATGGTCCAGAGCACCTTGGCCTCCTTGATCTCTTCGCTTGCTACCTGTTCCAGATTGCGATCCAGCAAGATCAGGTCAGCACTCTTGCCCGCGCTGATGGAGCCAATCTCCTTCTCCCGTCCAATTACCTTGGCGGCGTTGAGGGTATAGGCCTGCAAGATGGCCTGACGGCTGATCTGCTCGCTGGCGGGGGGCAGCAAGCCAAGCTCCCCTTGACGAGTGATCGCGGTATACATGGCGAGGAAAGGGTTGGGGCTGGAGACCGGCCAGTCACTGGCACCGGCGATAATGGCGCCGCTTTGCAGCAAGCTGCCTGCCGGATAGAGGCGGGCTAGCAGTGCCGGAGGCACTTTTCCCTCAAGCAACAGGGTGGTCGCCACGTTTTTCCCGGCCCACAACAGTTGCATCGATGCGGCCA
>NZ_CAWNZT010000431.1:0-3249 GCF_963878965.1 Aeromonas sp. HMWF015
TACCTGCATTCTGGCCCGCACTCTTGCCTTCACCCTGTGCGGCCGGTTTGCCATTAGCCGCGCCTTTGTGCAGCTGGGAGCCGACCGGCTTGCCGCCGGTCGGCTTGTTGCCTGTGCCATTGCCACGCTGGTGACTGATGTTGCTATGGCGAGTCAGGGCCGGTTTCATGCCCTTGCCGCTGGCGGCACGCTCGTTGCGCCCTTCCGCCGGCACCAGACAGCCGGGACCGTTGCCAATCAGGTGGCCCTTGCCCATGGCGAGCAGGGCTTCGCGGATCATCGGCCAGCCAGCGGGGTCGTGGTAGCGCAGCAGTGCCTTGTGCAGGCGGCGACGGCGCTCGCCCTTGGCAACAAACACATCGCCACCGGTGCGGCTCACCTTGTTTAACGGGTTTTTCTCCGTGTAATACATGGTGGTGGCGTTGGCGAGCGGCGACGGGTAGAAGTTCTGCACCTGATCGAGCTTGAAGCGGTTCTCTTTGACCCAGAGCGCCAGATTGATCATGTCTTCATCCGTGGTGCCCGGGTGGGCGGAGATAAAGTAGGGGATCAAGTACTGCTGCTTGCCCGCCTCTTTGGAGTATTTGTCGAACAGCTCCTTGAACTGGTAGTAGCTGCCCATGCCCGGCTTCATCATCTTGGAGAGCGGGCCCTCTTCGGTGTGTTCCGGCGCGATCTTGAGGTAGCCGCCGACGTGATACTTGGCCAGCTCCTTGATATAGCGGGGATCTTCCACCGCGATGTCGTAACGCACGCCGGAGGCGATCAGGATCTTCTTGATCCCCTTGAGGTCGCGCGCCTTGCGATAGAGGTTGATGGTCGGGCTGTGGTCGGTGTCCATATGCGGGCAGATGGTGGGCCAGACACAGGAGGCGCGACGGCAGGTCTGCTCGGCCTTGGGGCTCTTGCAGCGCAGCTTGTACATGTTGGCGGTGGGGCCGCCGAGATCCGAGATGACCCCGGTAAAGCCCGGCACCTTGTCACGGATATCTTCGATTTCCTTGAGGATCGACTCTTCCGAGCGGCTCTGGATGATGCGCCCTTCGTGCTCGGTGATGGAGCAGAAGGAGCAGCCGCCAAAGCAGCCGCGCATGATGTTGACCGAGGTCTTGATCATCTCGAACGCCGGGATCTTCTCGTTGCCATAGGCCGGGTGCGGCACCCGCTGGTAGGGCAGGCCGAATACGCCGTCCATCTCGTCGGTTTCGAGCGGGAAGGCGGGCGGGTTGACCCAGATGATGCGATCGCCGTGGGCCTGCGACAGGGCGCGGGCACAGCCGGGGTTGGTCTCGTGGTGCAGAATGCGGGACGCGTGGGCGTAGAGCACCTTGTCCTCTTTCACCCGCTCGAATGCCGGCAGCTTGACGTAAGTCTTCTCCCACGGCTTTTGCTTAGGCGGCTGCACCAGCACAGGTTTGGCTTCCTGCGCGGCAGGTGCCGTTTCGCTGGCGTCATCCGAGCATGGGGCCCCTTCCATATAGGGGTTCATGATGGGATCGATGCGGCCAATCTGGTCGAGCTTGCTCGAATCCACCCCTTTCCAGCCCGGCAGCGGCTCCTTGCGGATGACGGCGGTGCCGCGAATATCCTGCATGGTGTCGATGGTCTCCCCCGCTGCAATGCGGTGGGCCACTTCCACCAGCGGCCGCTCGGCGTTGCCGTAGATGAGGATATCGGCCTTGGCATCGAGCAGGATGGAGCGGCGGATGGTCTCGGACCAGTAGTCGTAGTGGGCGATACGGCGTAAGGAAGCCTCGATGCCGCCGATGACCACCGGCACCTCCTTGAAGGCCTCCTTGCAGCGCTGGGTATAGACCAGGGTGGCGCGATCCGGCCGCTTGCCGCCTACATCCCCCGGGGTGTAGGCGTCGTCGTGGCGCAGCTTTTTATCGGAGGTGTAGCGGTTGATCATGGAGTCCATGTTGCCCGCCGTCACCCCGAAGAAGAGGTTCGGTTTGCCCAGACGCATAAAGTCATCCTTCGATGACCAGTCCGGCTGGGCGATGATGCCGACCCGAAAGCCCTGGGATTCCAGCATGCGACCGATGACCGCCATGCCGAAGCTCGGGTGATCCACGTAGGCATCCCCCGTCACCAGAATGACGTCGCAGCTGTCCCAACCCAGCTTGTCCATCTCTTTGCGGGACATGGGCAGGAAGGGCGCCGTGCCGTAGCACTCGGCCCAATAGCGGGGATAGGAGAAAAGGTGGGGTACCGGCTGCATTTTGAACACCTGGAAAAATTCGGGTCGCGCATTATACCGGTTGCGGCCAAGGGGAGCGATGGCTTTTTGTCCCTATAGATCCCGCGGAATAGGTCGCCGCCCGCAATAGCAAGGGCGCCCGCAGGCGCCCTTGTGATGATGGAGGCTGATAACCCGCCCCGCTTGAGCGCGCAGGTCAGGGTTCAGACCAGGATTCAGGTCAAGGCGCTGATCAGGGCGCCGGAGGCTGCGACTCCCCTGCCCCCTTGGCGGCCAGCGCTTCGTCTACCTGTTGATCCCGCGCCCCTGTCATGCCAGCGTGGCGGGCGATCAGATGGTAGATGGCGGGCACCACCAGCAGGGTCACCAGGGTTGCCAGCGACAACCCGAAGAAGACCACTGTACCCACCGCCATCCGGCTCTCGTAACCCGCCCCCATGGAGAGCATCAGCGGCACCGCGCCGATAATGGCGGTGAGCGAAGTCATCAGGATGGGGCGCAAGCGGCGCACCGAGCCTGCGATGATCGCCTCCTCGAACCCTTCCCCCCGCTGGCGCAGCTGGTTGATGAACTCGACGATGAGGATGCCGTTCTTGGTCACCATGCCGATCAGCATGATCATCCCGATCTGGCTGTAGATGCTCATCTCCTGCCCCGTCAGCCAGAGGCCCAAAAGACCGCCGAAGATGCCGAGCGGCACCGTCACCATCACCACCGCCGGGGTCAGGGTGCTCTCGAACTGGGCCACCAGCACCAGATAGACCACCAGCAGGGCGAGGCCAAAGACCAGCACCATCTCCCCCTGATTGTCGCGGTAATCCTTGGAATCACCGGCGTAATCCACCGTCATGCCGGTGGGCAGATTGGCGTTGGCCCAGCCATCGAGGAAATCGAGGGCCTCACCCAGGGTGTGGTCAGGATGCACGTCGGCGGTCAGGGTGATCGCTTTTTGCCGCTGGTAGTGGTTGAGGCGGTTGGCAGTCGCCACCTGCTTGACGGTCGCCAGGGTCGAGAGACTGACCATCTCGCCATTGGCTGCCTTGAGG